>JASHPP010000551.1 GCA_030038035.1 Trebonia sp. | reverse complement strand
GGACTGCGCGTGGAGCTGATCCCGTGGAGCTGCGAGGCGTCCTACCGGATGCCGGTCAGCGTCTGGCGCGAGGTCGTGGACCTGCACTTCCCTGGCAGCGCGTGGCTGCGCTGCAGCCGGGAGACGCTCGACGCGCTCGCGGCGTACAAGTCAGAACGCGCCCTGCCCACCTGGGACGCCACGCTGGCCGCGC
Source organism: Trebonia sp. (assembly GCA_030038035.1). The sequence continues at coordinate 5,134 of JASHPP010000551.1, read as the reverse complement.
TGCTCAAGGAAGCGCCGTGAGCTTCGACGTGCGGCAGGTCGCGGACTCGGTCCTATTCGAGGGCTACGTCCTCTACCCCTACCGCGCCTCCGCGCAGAAGAACCGCAGCCGCTGGCAGTTCGGCGTGCTGATGCCGCCGGAGTACGCGGCGGCCGATCCGTCCGAGAAGTCCACCGCCCAGGCCGAGTGCGTGTTCGAGCACTCCGGCGAGCCGGCGGTGGAGGTAGCAGTCCGCTTCCTCCAGGTCCAGCGCCGGCGCGCCCTCGCCCCTGCCGTGCCCGCCGAATGGGACGAAGCGGTCGAGCGCGAGATCACGCTGTTCGTCATGAGCGGCAAGCTGTTCGGCGGTGGCTCGGCCAGGCAGTTCGTGATACCGGCAGGCGAGGAGCACGACACCGCCGCCGCCCGCCGCCGCGAGCGGCTCGCCGGATCCGTGTCGGTGCATGCGACGGCGCTGCCTGGCCCGTGGCAGTCGGCGCGGCTGACCGTCCGGGTCTCGAACGAGACGGGGTCCGCGACCGGCGCGGCCGGCGTGACGAGGCAGCAGGCGCTACCCCGCGCGCTCGTGGCGGCGCACATGATCATCACGGTCTCGGGCGGCGCGTTCGTCTCGATGACGGACTCCCCGGAGTGGGCCAGCCGGGCCGTCGGCGACTGCGTCAACACCGGCGTCTGGCCAGTGCTGGCCGGCCCGCCCGGCTCCCGCGACGTGGTGCTGGCTTCGCCGATCATCCTGCCCGACCACCCGGAGCTCGCCGCGGAAAGCCCGGGCGAGCTCTACGACGGCACCGAGATCGACGAGATCCTGACCTTGCGCACGCTCGCCCTCACCGACTCAGAAAAGGACGAGGCCCGCGCCACCGACCCGCGCGCCGCGGCGCTGATCGACCGGGTGGACGCGATGGACCCGCAGGTGATGCAACGGCTGCACGGCACGATCCGCGCGGTCCGCCCGGTTCGCCCGCCCGCCGCGGACACCCCGGTCCCCTGGTGGGATCCGGAGCAGGACGCCTCGGTCTCGCCCGCCACCGACGCGATCACCGTGGCCGGACAGCGCGTGGCGCGCGGCAGCCTGGTCACGTTGCGGCCCGGCGCGCGCCGCGCGGACGCGCAGGACATGTTCCTGGCCGGCCGGCGCGCGGTCGTCGAGGCGGTCCTCACCGACGTCGACGACGCCAGCTACCTGGCGGTGTCCCTGGCCGACGATCCGGCCGCGGACTTGCAGGCCGCGCACGGCCGGTTCCTGTACTTCGCGCCGGAGGAGATCGAGCCGTGCGGCGGTGGCGATCGATGACCGGGCGGACGCTGGTCGCGGGGGTGGGCAACGTCTTCCAGGGGGACGACGCCTTCGGGGTGGAGGCGGCCCGGCTGCTGGCGCAGCGGCCGTGGCCGGACGGCGTCGAGATCGCCGATTTCGGCATCCGCGGCGTGCACCTGGTCTACGAGCTGCTCAACGGGTGTGACCTGTTCGTCCTGGTGGACGCCGCCCAGCGCGGGTGCCCGCCGGGCACGGTCACCGTGCTCGAGGTCGACCCCGCGGACGTCGCCCCGGGCGCCGCGATCATGGACGCGCACGACCTGACACCCGACGCGATCTTCGCGATGCTCGCCGCGATGGGCGGGCACCCGGGGCGGTGCCTGGTGGTGGCGTGCGAGCCCGCCGACCTCGGCGCTGGAATGGGGCTATCTGACCAGGTGCGGGCGGCGTTGCCGCACGCGGTCAGCACGGTCGAGGAGATTCTCAGGCAACAACGGCAAAAGGAAGGTGCACAACATGCTGGGCAGGCTAGTCAGGGCGGCGATCATAGCGGCGGTGCTCGCGATAGTGATCGATTCGCTGCCGGACGTTAGGCGCTACCTGGAAATCAGGGAGATGTAGCGGACATGGAAGCGCTCATCGGATTCGCCGTCGGCTACTGGGTAGGCACCCGTCACGGCCGCGAGGGGCTCGGGCGGGCGCTGGGCACGGCCCGCGAGATCTGGGAATCGCCGGAGACCCGGCGCGCCCTCGGCGAGGGGCTGTCGGCCCTGCAAGGTCTCACGCCGGTCGCGGAGGCCATGAAGAAGCAGCGTGACGCCCGCGGCGCGATCATCTCGGGCGTCATCGACGAGATCATGGCGCGCCGGAACGCTCGCCAGGCGGCCTGAGGACGCGGGGCGACGTGCACGAGTTCGGGCTGTGCGAAGGCGTGCTCGAGGCCGTCCAGTCCCGTGCGGCCGGCCGGCCGGTCGCCGGGATACGCGTGCGCTGCGGGGTGCGGCACGCCGTGGAGCCCGCGGCGATGGCACAGGCGTTCAGCCTCGTCGCAGCCGGGACGGAGGCGGCCGACGCGGCCGTGGAGGTCGTCACGGTCCCGGCCACGGTCAGCTGCCGCGACTGCGGGACCGCGAGCGAGAGCATGGACGCGCTCGCGGTGTGCTCCCGCTGTCACGGCACCAACGTCGAGATGAGCGGAGGCGACGAGCTGGTCCTGGAATCGGTCAGGTACCTAACCCCCAGCGGGTGACTGCGCCGCGGTAACCTCCGGCGCTGGCGACCTCGGCTAGTGCCGGAGGGGACCTATGCCCCTGACTTCCGGGCTCCCGCCCGCATGTGCTTGACGTGGAGCAAGGAACATGGCGGGGATGGGGCGGGCGCCCACGGCTGGATGGCGGCGTGTCTCGCGAGGCTGGGGCAGGTCGCGGCTTCTTCGCGGGCTCACGGTGGCCATCCTGGCCGTTCTCGGTGTCCTGCTCGCGGTGAGCGGAACGGCCGGAGTCGTCCGTTACACCGAGACGTTCTGGCTGTACCGGGGGTTCCCGCCGCCCACGCTGCTGCACGGCCTGCCTGCTCCCACGGTCAAGACGATTACCGTGGTCAGCCCGGCGCTTGACGGCTACAAGGACACCGTGTACGTCATGCTGCCGCCTGGGTACGCGAGCTACCCCGCGCGCCGCTATCCGGTGCTGTACCTGCTGCACGGCTGGCCGGCGTATCCGTGGAACTTCCTCAACATCGGCAACCTCAAGGCGATCTACGCGTCGCTGCTCGCGGCCGGGCAGGCGCGGCCGATGATCTTGGTGATGCCGAACGGGACTCGCTCGTTCATGACCGACACCGAATGGGCGAACGCGGTGACCCCGGGGAACCAGTGGGAGACATTCGTCGCGCGCGACCTGGTCAACGCGATCGACGCGCGGTACCGGACGATCCGCAGCGGCAGCGCCCGGGGCATCGCCGGGTACTCAGAGGGCGGCTACGGGGCGCTGAACATCGGGCTGCACCACCCGGGCGAGTTCGGGCTGATTGAAAGCTGGTCCGGGTACACGATCGCCGACACCAGCCCGGCCCTGTTCGACCACAGCAGGGCGCTGCTGCGCTACAACAGCCCCCGGGACGAGGTTGTCGCCGCCGCCCCGCGGCTGCGGGCCGCCCGGACCTACATCTGGTTCTACTGCGGGCGCGCCGACGAAGACGCGTCGATGAACCGTGACTTCGCCGCGCAGCTGACCGCCCTGGGGATCGCGCACGAGTTCCTCTGGGAGCCCGGGTCGCACACCTGGCGGCTGTGGCGGGACATGATGCCGCAGGCGCTCGTCGTCGCGTCGGGGCAGCTGAGCCATGGCTAGCCGGGTGCGCGCGGCGCTGGGCGCCGCCGGCCGTGCGGCGGCCGTCGCGCTGGCCGTCCTGGTCGTGCCCGCGCTGGCGACGGGCTGGCTGTACTGGCTGCGGGCTCGCGTGGCGAGCTGGCCGGGCCCGCGGGTACACGACGCGCTGCCGCTCGACGAGCTGCCCAGCCACGACAGCGTGCCGCTGCTCGTGTTCGTCGCGGTCTTCGCCATCGCGGGGGTGATCCTGGGACTGGCGGCACGGGCGGCGCGGCTCGACCGGCTGGCGGCAGGACTCGGGCTGGCCGCCGGCGTGGGCGCCTGGCTGTACGTCGCCGACGCGATCTGCCTGTTCTTCGTCCGCCAGATTCCCTTCGGGCCCGCCTTCCGCGCCGCCGCCGGGCTGCAGCCCGTCTACCTCGCCGCGGCGCTGGCCGGCGTGGCCGGAGCGCTGCTCGGCCGCGGGACTGGCTCCGGCGCGATCGCGTACCGGCTGCTCGCCTGGCTGGTGGCCGTCGGCGGGCTGATCGACCTGATCTCGGTCCTGTTGCCGCGCCGGCACGCCGCACTCGGGCTGGTGGAGCGGATCGGCCCGGGGATCGTGGATCCGGCGGTGCACGTGCTGCTGGCACCGGCCGGGGTGCTGCTGCTCATCGGGTCGCGTGGCCTGATGCGGCGCAACAGGCGCGCCTGGGGGCTGTGCGTGGCGCTCCTTGGCCTGTCCGCCGCGCTGAGCCTGCTGCGCGGTTCCGACTATTCCGCGGCGATCGTGACCGGGCTCATCGCGGTTGCCCTGCTGGCCAGCAGGCAGGAGTTCCCGTTTCGCGGCGATCCGGCCGCCGAGCCGTCGGCGCTGCTGCGCCTGGCGGGCATGCTCGCGGCGGCCATCGCGTACGGCGTCGTGACATTGTTCGCCTACCGGGCGGTCGGCGGCCTGTCGTTCTCGCTGACCGCCGCGCTCTGGGACAGCGTCCGGGCACTGGCCGGGCTGGCCCCGCACGGCAGCGAGTACCTGCCCGCGGGGTTCGCCGGGTGGTTCCCCGCCTCGGAAATGTCCATCGCGGCGATCGGGGTCGCCTGGGCGGTCTGGGTGTGGATCCGCCCCTGGCGGCAGCGGCTGTTCGCCGGCGCGGGCACCGTGGCGCAGGCGGAGGAGATCGTGCGCCGCTGGGGCGGCGACACCCTGGCGCCGTTCGCGCTCCGGCAGGACAAGCAGTGGTTCTTCACCGGCCGGAGCCTCATCGCCTACCGCGTCGTCCGTGGCGTCGCCGTGGTCAGCGGCGATCCGGTCGGCCCGGCCGGGGAGGCCGGGGACGCGATCGCGGCCTTTCTCGCCCACGCCAGGTCCCGGGGCTGGCATGTGGTCGTGCTCGGCGCCGCGGGAGGGTTGCTTGACACCTACCGCGAGCACGGCCTGCGTCCGCTCTACCACGGCGACGAGGCGGTCATCGACACGGCGGCCTTCTGCCTCGCCGGGCGGACCATGCGCACGATCCGCCAGGCCGCCCGCCGGCTGGACCGCAACGGCTACCAGGCGGAGGTCGTC
>JASHPP010000550.1 GCA_030038035.1 Trebonia sp. | reverse complement strand
CGCCTCGTCGGTGAAGCGGACCTGGTGGTGGGCCTCGTAACGGTCGCGCAGGCCGCGCAGGATCTCGATCGTCTCGGTCACCGAGGGCTCAGGCACCAGGATCGGCTGGAAGCGCCGTTCAAGCGCGGCGTCCTTCTCGATGTTCTTGCGGTACTCGTCGATCGTGGTGGCGCCGATGATGTGCAGCTCGCCGCGCGACAGCGCGGGCTTGAGCATGTTCCCCGCGCTGATCGCGCCCTCCGCGCCGCCGGCGCCGACGACGGTGTGCAGCTCGTCGATGAAGGCGATCAGGCTCTCGCCGTGCGCGCGGATCTCGTCGATGACCTTCTTCAGCCGCTCCTCGAAGTCGCCACGGTACCGGGTGCCTGCCACCATCCCCGCGAGGTCGAGCTGGATCAGGCGCTTGTCGCGCAGCGTGTCCGGCACGTCCCCGTCGACGATGCGCTGGGCGATGCCCTCCACGATCGCGGTCTTGCCGACGCCGGGATCGCCGATGAGCACCGGGTTGTTCTTCGTGCGCCGCGACAGCACCTCGACCGTCTGCTCGATCTCCTGCTCCCGGCCCACCACCGGGTCGACCCGCCCCTCGCGGGCCATGGCGGTCAGGTCGGTGCCGAACTGGTCGATCGTCGGCGTGTCCGACGGCGACCTGCCGCCCGGGCGGCCGCCGCCCTGCGCGCCCCCGCCGCCGGCGATCGCGTCCCCGAGCGACTCGGCGGTGACCCGCGCGTCCCGCAGCAGCCGTCCCGCGGCCGACTCGGGGTTGACCGCGAGCGCCAGCAGCATGTGCTCAGGGCCGATGTAGGAGGTGCCGAATGCCCTGGACACCTGCCGGGCGTCGAGCAGCGCGCGCTTCGCCGACGGCGTGAGGTTGGGCATCTCCTCCCGCGGCTGGCCGCGGCCGGCGTGGGAGTCGATCTCCCGCGCGATAGCGTCAGGGTCGGCTCCCGCCGCCGCGAGCAGCCGCCGCAACGGCTCCTGCCGGGTGGCGGCCCACAGCAGGTGGTCGGTGTCCAGGTCGGCGTCCCCCCACGCGGCCGCCTGGGTCGCCGCGTCGCGGACGAGCTGGCGGGCCTGCTCGGTCATCAGCCGCCCTATCTCGACGCGCTGCGCCGGCCGCTGCGGCGTGGCTCCGAAGTAACGTGCGAGGAATTCGTCGAACGGACTCGCGCCGAAGTCGCCCGACCCGAACGGGTCGTACGTCATGATCGCCCCCTGACCAGTGCCGGTGATGCCAGGGCCCCCGCCTGCGCCCCCGCGGGACAAGCGCCCGGCACACCGGCCGTACCCGGCCGTTCACGAGCCGAAACTGCCGGTCAGGCCCGGGCGCCCCGGTCAGGACCCGGCCGCGAGCGCGGCACGGGCGGCGGCGCGCACCTGGCTCGCGTAGGACGCGCCGAACAGGCACGCGTGCACGAGCAGCGGGTGCAGCTGGTGCAGCGGGACCCGGTCCCGCCAGCCGTCGGCCAGCGGCGCCGCCCGCGTGTACGCGCGCAGGATCTCATCCAGGTACGGGGCGCCGAACAGCGCGAGCATCGCCAGGTCGGTCTCCCGGTGCCCGCCATGCGCGGCGGGGTCGATCAGCCACGCGCGCCCGCCGGACCACAGGATGTTCCCCGACCACAGGTCGCCGTGGATCCGGCTGGGCGGCTCGGGCGGGCCGGCCAGCTCCCCGATCCGCGCCGCCACGGCCTCCACCAGGTGCACGTCGGCTCCGGACAGCGCACCGCAGTCACGCGCCTTCCGCAGGTACGGAACGAGCCGTTGCTCCGCGTACCAGCCCGCCCATTCTCGCCCAGGGGCGTTGCCCAGCGGGAGGCTCGCGATGAAGCCGGGCCACGGCGCGCCGAACGACGGCGCGCCCGCCGCGTGCAGCCGGGCGAGGGCGGCGCCGAACTCGGCCGCCGCCTCCCGGGTCGGGCGCCCGGCCGGCAGCAGCTCGATGACCAGCAGGCTCTCGTCCACGCCGAGGACTTCGGGGACGGGAACCGCGGCCGCCTGCGCCAGCCAGCGCAGCCCGTTGGCCTCAGTTGTCCGGGGTGACGGCCCCACCGAACCCCCCGGCTGCGGCTTGACGCCGCACGTGCTCTGGGGTTGCGCCTCGCTCGGGGCTGCCTTCGCGAAGACCTCGCGGCCGCCGGCCAGCGTCGCGATCAGGTGCTCGTAGCCGTGCTGGGCGCCGGCCACGCGAACCCGGAGGACGGTGGTCCGCAAGAGCTGCCCGATCCGTTCTGCATAAGGGGTTTCGAAATCGGCGGCCATGCGCCAACCGTAGCGCGGACCTCAGCCCGGCCAATCCTGGGCAAATGCGGGGGGCAGGGCGCCGTGCACGACCTTGCCCGCCACGATCGTGGCGGTCGGCCTGATGTCCTTGATCTGTTCGGCGGGGATCGTGAGGTAGTCCCTGTCGAGCACAAGCAGGTCGGCGAGCAGGCCGGGCCTGATCGAGCCGAGGTAGTTCTCGCGGAACATCAGGTGGGCGTTGCTCTTCGTGTGCGCGATCAGGGCCTGCTCCCGCGAGATCGTCTCGTCAAGGACCTGGTCACCGGCGAGGGACCGGCCGGTCACCGCCCAGTACAGCGAGATGAACGGGTTGACCTGGGCGGCCTTGGTCCCGTCGGTGCCCAGCCCCCAGGACAGCCCGCTGTCTTGCACGAGCCGCAGCGGCGGCATCCGGCGGGCGGCGGGCGCGCCGTACGCGGCGATGGCGCGGCCCTGGTTGCCGATGACGCTCTGGCTGCGCAGCTGGAGCGTGACGCCGAGGCTCCTGGCGCGCTCGAGCTGTGCCGGCGTGATGCCGTCGGCGTGCGTCACCGACCAGCGCAGCGGCCTGACCGGATGGTCCTCGTTCACCTGTGCGTAGCCGTCCAGGACCAGGCCGATCCCCTCGGTCGTCACCGAGTGCGTCTGCACCGGCCAGCCGTTCGCCGCGGCCGTCCGCAGGATCTCGACGGCGGCGGCGATGTCGGGCGCCCCCGGCCGCGGCGGGCTCGCGACGTGATCCCAGTGGAACGGCGCGAAGTAGATCTCACCGACCGCGATCCGGTCATGCCACTGGTCACCCTGGAAGGGCTTGCCCGCCCGGACCAGGCCGGCGAACGCGCGGGCGGCTGCCGCTGTCGTGCCGTTCGCGGCGTCGCCCAGGGTGGCGAACACGCGCAGCGTCAGCTCACCGCGCGCCGCCATGTCCGCGACCGTGGCGTAGGCGGCGTCGGACACGCCGACGCCGCCCGGGTCGAAGACCGCGGTCAGCCCGAGGCTGTTGTAGTACGCCATGGCGGCGCGGACGCCGCTCGCGAGGTCGCCCCCGGCGGGGAACCCGGCCGCGGCCCGGTTCAGCGCGAGCAGCCCGCCGCCGACCCGGCCGGTCGCGCGGGTGGCGTCGGCCGCGGGCACGCCCGTGGCGTCCAGCCAGGCGGTGTTGACGAACGCATGGTCGTACTGAGCCTGGATGAACGCGGGGCGGCCGCCGGCTATCGAGTCGAGCTCGGCAACCGTGAACCCGCGGCGGTCGCCGCCCCACTGGTCCTCGTGCCAGCCGCCGAGCGTCAGCAGCCACTGGCCGGGGCCGAGCTGCGCCGCCCGGCGCCCGAGCAGGTCAAGCGCCGCGGCCCTGGTGGGCACGCCGTCGAGGCGGACCTCGGCGTGCTCGGTGGCCCGGATGAAGTGGTTGTGGTTGTCGATGAGCCCAGGGATCACCGTGCTGCCGCCGAGGTCGATCACCTGCGCCCCGGGTCCGGCGTGCGCCAGGACGGCCGCGTCCGGCCCTACGGCCGTGATGCGCGCGCCGTCGATCGCCACCGCCCGCTGGACGGAGAACTGGTCGTCAACCGTGACGATCTTCGCGTTCGTCAAGATCAGGGGGGCCATGGCCCATTCTCTCGCCGGGGCGCGAGTATTGAGGCATGATCCGCTGGGCACGCGACCGCGGACCCGCCGCGCTGCCGCCGCCGGGTCCGCTGCCCTTGCCGGGCAGGCCGCGCCGCGGGAAGCCGTTCCGGGTGCTGGTCCTGGGCGGGGCGCGATCGGGCAAGTCGGCGACGGCCGAGCGGCTGCTGGCCGCCAGGGAGCGGGTCGAGTACGTGGCCACGGGACCGCTGCCGGACGCCGCGGACCCCGAGTGGGCCGACCGGGTCCGGCTGCACCGGCAGCGGCGCCCGGCCAACTGGACGACGCTGGAGACCCTGGAGCTCGCGGGCGTGCTGGCCGGGCCCGGGCTTACGCCGGCGCGGCTGGCCGTTCCCGTGCTCGTGGACTGCCTGTCCACCTGGCTGGCCGGCGTGATGGAGCAGGCCGGGCTCTGGGCGGGCGCCCCTGGCGCCGATAAGGAGCTGGCCGAACGCACCGAGGCCCTGCTCGCGGCGTGGCGGTCGACCCGGCGGCAGGTGGTGGCGGTCAGCAACGAGGTCGGCGCTGGCGTCGTGCCCGCGACCGCCTCGGGCGTGCGGTTCCGCGACGAGCTCGGGGTGCTCAACGCTCGGGTCGCCGCCGAGTGCGAGCAGGTCTGGCTGTGCACGGCGGGCATTGCGCGGCGGATCCGGTGACGGGTGGCACGGCACGGGGCCGGGGCTTGCGGACGGCGCTGAGCCTGTTCACCGTGCTGCCGACTGGCGGCAGCAGCGAACTCGGGCCGGGTGAGGCCGCCGCCGCGGTGCTCTGGCTGCCCGCCGTGGGGCTGCTGCTCGGCGTGCCCGGTGCCGCCGTCATTGTTGGCGTCGGCGCGGATGGCGGGTCCGGCCCCCGGCGGCTGCTCGGGGCCGCGCTCGCGGTCGGGCTGCTCGCGCTGCTGACCGGCGGCCTGCACCTGGACGGCCTGGCCGACACCGCGGACGGGCTTGGCAGCCGCAGGCCCGCGCCGCAGGCGCT
>JASHPP010000549.1 GCA_030038035.1 Trebonia sp. | reverse complement strand
ATCTGGTCGATCACCTGCATGTCGGCGTGGCCGGTGACGACCGGGACGGTCATCGCGTCGCAGCCGGCGGTCTCGGCGCCGGTGCCGGCCAGGTAGCCGGCCTGCCCGGCGCGGGCCCGGAGCCAGGCCTCCTCGACCGCGGCGGCGCCGGGCTGGGAGCGCAGCCAGGGAAACGGGATGTGGGCGATCACCTGGGTATCGGCGCCGGCCCGGCCGGGCACCATCCTGGCGCGGATCAGCAGCTCGCAGCCCAGCTGCAGCGCGTCGTGGAAACGCTGGCCCTCGGTGCGGTGATCTTCGGGGCCGGCCTTCTTGCCCAGCGCCTCGAGCACCGCCTGGACGGCGGCATTGCATTCGGGGGTGAGGCTGCCGCGGAGGACGGCGGCGCCGCCGAACGTGGTGCCGACCGCCAGGTACCGGTCGTCGAACCCGTCGTCGTCGTCGGGGTCGGGGTGCTGTGCGCGCCATTGCTCCCAGGCGGCGGCCGCGATCAGCGCCAGGTCATCCACGGACGCGCCGGCCGCCGCCGCGTCCAGCAGGATCGTGCCGGTCTGGGCGCGCAGCTCCCCGGGGAGCTTCCTGGTCAGCTCGGTGATCTGCAGCCCGCAGGATTCGGAGACCTGCCCGGCGGCCATCGCGCCGGCCACGCCGGGGTGGGCGCTGAGCCGGCGCATCTGCCTGACCGCGGCCTTTGCGTCCTTCCTGGTCATCTGGGTCCTGGCGGCCAGCGCCGGGGTCCCGTACCCGTCGGCGTCGTGGGCGCCGGCCGCGTCGAACCGGCGCAGGAAAGCGGCGTGCGCCGCGGCGAACTTGGCCCGCAGCCCGCCCAGCGATATCAGCACCTCCCCGATGGCAGCGGTGTCAAGATCGGCGGCCGCCGGGGAGTTCAGGAAGTCCAGCCCGGCGCCCAGCAGCCGCAGCGCGTCGGCCACACTTTGCGGAGCGCCGCCGTCAACATGCTCGCTGCTGGTGCACATGCTGGATCACCTCCCCACGAGCGGCCGCGCCATCGGCGAGACCGTCGGCGCTGTGGTCATCGAGACATTGGCACATCGTTGCCACTCCCATAGACACGGCAGATCGGCCGTGATACGGCAAGTCTGCAGCGGATTAGGCCGCGGGCCGCTGGTCTTCTATCGCGGGGGCAATGCCCACGAGCGCAGCTTGCAACGTCGGGTCGGCAAAGGCGAGCGCGCCGTCGAACCCATGCTGCAGGTTGCTGGCCAGCCTGGCCACGCTGTTTCCGCAGCAGCCCCGCCTGAGGTACACGCGCATCCACTGATCGCCGATATCCATGCTCACCGGCCGGCCGATATGCAGGTCAACTGCCTCGATTTCCGCGACGCCCGATTCGACCCGCGGCATGCCCCACAGCCGGAATGGCTCCCTCGACGAGAACAGCGCATCGGCGAACTGCTCGAGATCGGGGATCGGGCGAGAGAACCTGATCACAATAGGCGCGCTGTCCATTCGATCGCCTTTTGCTCGCATGCGGTCACCAGGTGCCGGTACCGGTCGATGACGGTCTGGACGAATAGGAGGTGAAACTCCAGCGAATCACCTGAGACGGCGAACCGGCCCATGCGACGGCCGTCGGCGAAGGCGTATTGCATCCATGCCCTGGTGCCGGCCAGGGCGTCGGGGTCGGTGACGTAGCAGGCGCGCGAGGCGATGCGCAGGCGCTGGAAAAACGGGACCGCCGCGGCATCCGCGGCGGGCAGGTCGTTGCTGTGCCGGTAGCCTTCGAGGAACGCCGCGGTATAGGCGGGCAGCGAGATCCGGTCAGTGGCGCCGTGCGCTGTCCAGCAGCCGATGTCGTCGGCGACGCTGCCTGCCCGCACGCCGCCCCCAGTCGATGATCGCGCTGATGTCGGTGGCCTGCCGGGCGTGATCCGCCTGGGGCCGCGGACCGCGCAGCTGCCGTCAGGGGGTGTCGCCGCGGACGCCCATCTCGTCGATGCGGGCGAGCATCTCGGCCGGGTCGGCGTACACGCGATAGGCGCCCGCGCGTTCCAGCTCGTCACGACCGTACCCGCCCGACTGCAGCCCAACGCCGAGCGCCCCGGCGCGGCGGGCGGCGAGCATGTCCCAGACGCTGTCGCCGACGACCATCGCGTGCCGCGGCTCCGCGCCGAGCAGGGCGGCCGCGGCGAGGAACAGGTCCGGGTCTGGCTTGGCGTGCCGCACCAGGTCGCGCGTCACCATCGGGGTGTCGGCGGGGAGCCCGAGCAGCTCAAGGGCGGGCCGCGCGGTCGCCGCGTACCCGCTGGTCGCGATCGCCCACTGCACGCCCGCTTCGGTGAGCGCCGCGAGCAGCTCCCTGGCCCCGGGCAGCGCGGTCACCGACCCGAGCTGGCCGCGGTATTCGGCGGCGTGGGCGCGCTGCAGCTGCTCGATGTCGGCCGCCGACAGCGTCCGGCCGGTCTCGCGCAGCAGCGCGCGGACGAACAGGCCGCCGCTCATCCCGATGCGGCGGTGGATCCGCCACACCGACAGGTCGATCCCGATCCGCAGCAGCGCCATGCGCCACGCGATCACGTGCTGGTAGACGCTGTCGATCAGCGTCCCGTCCAAGTCGAACAGGAAAGCAGGCACTGGGGAGGGCGGGTAATCCACGGCCTCAGTGTGGCACGTCACCAGGTGCCGGCGGACTCCTGCACCTCCGCCCGCCACGGCGGCTCGGCGCCGGCCTTGGCGCAGGTCAGCGCCGCCACCCAGGCCGCGGCCCGCAGCGCGTCGCGGACCGGGCCGGCCAGCCGCAGGTCGTCCCGGCCGAGCCCGTGGGCCGCCCACCAGGCCAGGAACCCGCCGCCGAACGCGTCGCCCGCGCCGATCGTGTCCACGACCCGCACCGGGGGGACATCGACGCTGACCTCGCCAGTGGGCAGGAACGCCCGCGCCGGGCGCGAACCGTCGGTGACGAGCACGAGCGCGAGCTTCTCCCCGAGCAGCGTGGTGGCCGCCACCTCGACGGGGACCCCGGGGCAGAGGTAGGCCAGGTCATCCACGCTCACCTTGACCGCGTCCGCGCGGTGCATCAGCCGCTCGAAGCGGTCCAGGTAGAAGTCCCTGTCGGCGATCGCGCCTGGACGGCAGTTGGGATCGACCATCACCAGGGCGTCCGGCGGCAGGTCCGCCATCAGCCGCTCGATGCTGCAGGCGATCGGCTCCATCACCAGCGCCAGGCTGCCCAGGTGGAAGGCGGTCAGCTCGTCCGGGAGGGCCGCGGCGAGCACCGGGTACTCGACGTCGGCCGCGGCGGTGCCCGTCAGGTAGAACTCGTAGCTGGCGGCCCCGCCAGGGCCGACGTCCGCGACCGCGAGCGTGGTGGGCACCGGCGCAGGCGCCGGCACCCCGAGCGCCACGCCGTCGCGGTCAAGGCGGTCCCGCAGCATCCGGCCGAAGGGGTCGGCAGACAGCTGGCCGAGGAACAGCGTCGGGGCGCCCAGCCTGGCCAGCGTCCGCGCGGTGTTGAACGGCCCGCCGCCCGGCCGCGCGACAACCCCGCCCTCGTCGTCCACGACCAAGTCGATCAGCGCCTCGCCGACGACGGCTATCACCGGCGCACCCCCCACTGGGCGGCATCCCCGGCTCGCCGGATACCGCTCCCCGATGCAGCAGCCCATCCACTGCGCATGGGAGCAGTCCTACCATCGCCTCACGCTGCGCGTCTAGGCTTGTTCCCTCTGAAACCCCGGAAAATAAAGGGAAATCGTCATCCCGAACGCTGCGGTGGCGACTGCCGCGGTGACGGTCCGTGCACAGTCGGGCGGGACCGTTCGGGGGAAAATAAGCGGGAAGCGGCATCGAGGAGGTGGTATGTCCGCTTACCGCGGCGGAGCAGGACCCACCTGTTGTGCAGGAGGTCACCGTCCGACAGCGGCCTGTCCTCCGGCACCTGCGCGCCGTTCACGTACGCGGCGCCCTGCGCGATCGTCCGCCGGGCGTCGGACAGCGACGAGGCCAGCGGGGTGGCGGCGAGCATGGCCGCGACCGTGCCGCCCGATACGAACGCCGACGTTGGCACCTCGGCGGCCAGGAACGACAGCGCCTGCGCGGACGCCCCCGCGGGAGACTCGCCGAACAGGATCGCGCTGGCCTCCTCGGCGGCGGCGGTCGCCCGCGCGCCGTGCACGATCGTGGTGGTCTCGCGGGCGAGCCTGCGCTGGCCTTCGCGCTTGTTCGGGGCCTGGGCGTGCGCGGCCGCCACCGCCTGGCACTCCTCCGCCGGCAGCAGCGTGAGCTGGAGCAGGAACCTCTCCACGTCCGCGTCGGTCACGTTCATCCAGTACTGGAAGAACTGGTACGGCGAGGTGCGGTCGGCGGCGAGCCACACCGCGCCGTCCTCGCTCTTGCCGAACTTCTTGCCGTCAGAGCGCAGCAGCAGCGGCCAGGTGAACGCGTGCACGTGCGCGCCGTCCGCCTTCCTGATCAGGTCCACGCCCGCCAGCAGGTTCCCCCACTGGTCGGAGCCGCCGATCTGGATCTCCACGCCGTGGTGCGTGAACAGGTGCCTGTAGTCGTTGGCCTGCAGGAGCTGGTAGCTGAATTCCGTGAAGGAGATGCCGTTGTCGCTTTCCAGCCGCGCCTTCACCGACTCGCGGGCGATCATCTGGTTGACGCTCGCGTGCTTGCCGACGTCGCGCAGGAAATCGAGCAGGGTCAGCGAGCCCGTCCAGCCGAGGTTGTTCACCAGCGGGACACGGGAGATCGTCTCCAGCTGCTGCGCGATCCGCGTGGTGTTGTGCGCGAGGGTCTCCGCGTCGAGCAGGTTGCGCTCCTTCGACTTCCCGCCCGGGTCGCCGATCATGCCGGTCGCGCCGCCGGCCAGCGCGATCGCGTGGTGCCCGGCGTCGGCGAACCTCCTGAGCACGAGCAGGCCGATCAGGTTGCCGACGTGCAGGCTGTCCGCGCTCGGGTCGCAGCCGTAGTAGACGCCGACCGGGCCGGCGTTGATCCGGTCACGGAGCGCGTCGCGATCGGTGCTGTCCTGCACGAGGCCGCGCACCTCGAGGTCGGCGAGAAAATCCATGTCGGTATTCTCGCGCACCCGCGGCAGTGGCCGGGCATGGGTTTTCCCGGCCAGGGGCAGCCCTGGGCTGACGTTCTCCACCCCTGGGTTGATTTCGGGAATTCCACTCACGCGCCGACGGCACGGCGCCTCGTGCTGCATAGCGTAGGAGGCATGAGCGCGAGGGAGATATCAGCCATGGACAACGTGACAGGTGGTTACCCGCGTGGCCAGCTGCGGGTGTCGGACTCCGACCGCGACCGGGCGGTCGCCGAACTCAGCGAGCACTACCAGGCGGGCCGGCTCACACTCGAGGAGTTCGAAGACCGTTCCGGCCGCGCCTTGCAGGCGCGGACCGGCGGCGAGCTCGGCGGGCTGTTCACCGACCTGCCGAAGGCCGCGGTTCCGGGGGCCGCGGTTCCGGCGGCGGGAGTTCCGGCGGCGGGTGCGGGGCTGGCCGGACCGCGTCCCCTGCCGGCGGCCCGCATCGCCGTCCTGTGCGTGGTCGCGGTGCTGGTCATCGGGGGCGTGCTCGGCGGCCTCCAGCACGGGTACCACGCAAGCTTCGGCCTGCTCATCCCGGTGATCGTGCTGGCGGTCGTCGCCAGGCACCGGCGCTGCGGCCGGTAGCCGATCGCGAGGAGGCGTCCGGAATGCCGACCGCCCAGACCCGGGGCTCGCACAGGCGCGCACCGCGGACGCCTGACGACCGGTTCGCGACCATGCTGCGCCGCCTGCGCTGGCCAGTGGCGGTCGTCTGGGTGCTGGCCATCGTCGCGCTGCACGGGCTGTCAGGGAGCCTGTCGAAGGTGACCAACGACACCGCGGCTGCCTACCTGCCGTCCTCGGCGGCCTCGACCAAGGTCGCGCTGCTCCAGGAGGCCGCCGCGCGGTCGGCCGCGCACGCCGGCGGGCAGCCGGAGACCAACCAGGCGATCGTGGTGATCGTCAGGACTGGCGGACTCACCGCGGCGGACCGGGCCGTGATCGCCTCGGCGCATGCCGCCGTGGCGGGCCTCGCCGGTCATGTCGCCGGCCTCGGCGCGCCCGGCCCGGTGCAGCCGTCGGCCGACGGCGAGGCCGTGGCGTTCACCGCGAACATCAGCGGGCAGGCCAGCCAGACCGGCGCCATCGACCACGACGCGGTGAAGGCGATCCGCGACGCGATCGCCGGGCCGGTGAGCAAGGGGGCGGCCGGCCTGGTCGCCGAGGTGACCGGCGCGGCGGCCGTGAACGCCGACGAGAGCGCGGGCAACCAGCAGACCATCCTGCTGCTCACGGCGCTGGTGATCGTGGCGGTCATCCTGCTGCTCGTGTACCGGAGCCCCGTGCTGTGGCTGCTGCCGCTGTTCGGCGCGATCGCGGCGATCGTCCTGGCGCAGGCGTCGGCGCACGGCCTGGCCAACGCCGGGCTCACCGTGAGCACGTTGTCCGCCGACATCCTCATCGTGCTGGTCTTCGGCGCCGCCAGCGACTACGCGCTGCTGCTCGTCCACAGGTACCGCGAGGAACTGCGGCACCATGCCGCGACCGAGGCCGCGATGGCGGTGGCGCTGCGCCGGACCCTGCCGACCCTCGTCGCCTCCGCCGCGACGGTCACCTGCGCCATGATCTGCCTGCTTGCCGCGGACTCGGCCTCCCTGCACGGCCTCGGGCCGGTCGG
>JASHPP010000548.1 GCA_030038035.1 Trebonia sp. | reverse complement strand
CCGCTGCGCCGCAGCCGGGTCAGGTAGGCCTCGGCCGCGGCCGTGTCCACCAGGACCGTCCGGGCGGCGACCCCGAGGAAGGCCGCCGGCCCCGCGTGCTGCATGGGGGTGACCGTGTACTCGGCCCGCGCCAGGTCGATGAGCGCGAGCTCCTGGGCGGCCGCCTCCTTCACGCAGTCCAGGGTGACGGCGTCCGCCGGCGACAGCCCGCCAGGTTCGATCGCGTCCGCTTCCCGCAGGAACTCCCCGGCTTCGGCATGCCAGGCCTGCCTGCCCTGCTCGCTCTCGTCAGGCACCAGGTCGTCGTACCCGGGAATGCCGTAGGAGGTGGCCGCGAACGGATTCTCCGCAAGCCAGCGTCGATGGAACCGGTCGGCCAGGTCACGTGCAGGGGTCATGGCCGGAACAGTACCCGAGCGCGCCGGAGTCCGCCGGGCTGCTGGCTAGCCCAGGTGCCGGTCGAGGCAGTCGAACACGAGCCTGGCCTCGTCGAGGCGTCCGGCACGGGCCAGCGCCTCGACGAATCGCGTCAAGGGTGGTCAGCCAGCGGCGGTCGGCCGGGGCGACGAACTTCACCAGCGGCATGAGCAGGATGCTCGCGTCGGGCACGTCCGTGTCGTAGTGCTGGACGAACGCCCCGCGCTCCGGGTGCCAGCCCTTGGCCATGATTTTGCGGTAGATCGCGTCGCGGGTCGATTGCCAGTGCGCGAGGCCGGCTGGCGCGGAGGTCTCCGCGGCGCAGGTCGCCGCGCTGCGGCGCGGCGACCGGGCGGCGCTCAACGACGCGGGGCGGGTCTCACAGCCGTCGGGCGCCCAGCACCTCGACCGCCTGCCGGCGGCCCTTGACCTGGACCGCCGGCAACGGGGTGAAGGCGAAGCCGCCCGCGGTAACGCGGTGGACGGCACTGGTCACCAGCACGTTAGGCAGGCCTTCCCGGCCGGCGATGCCGGATAGCCGGAAGGCCACGTTCGTGGTGTCGCCCAGCACGGTGACCAGCATGCCGGTCATCAGGCTCACCGCCGCCGGGCCGAAGGCGACCCCCCAGCCCATGCGCAGCGGCCCGCCCCCTGGATCGCGCACGTCCAGGCTCGCCGCGACCCGCGGCACGGTCTCGGCGGCCTCGACCGCGAAGGCGACCGCCGCCCGGGCGGCGTCCGCGGCAGCGGGATCGGGCGCGCCGCCGTCGAGGATGGCGGGAGTCTCCCAGGTGGCGAAGAACGCGTCGCCCGCGTAGTTGGACAGCGTGCCGTGGTGCCGGGCGAGGATCTTCCGCAGGACGCGGAAGAGGCGGTCGATGTTCTCAAGCAGTACGCGGTCATCCGTGCTCTCGGCGATGGTCGAGAAGGCCACCACGTCGCCGACCACCATGACCATGTCGGAGACGGTCACGTGGCGGACCGTCTTCAGCTCGGTGGACGCGCTGATCGCTTCGGCCTCCGCCTCGGCGGCGAACCGGCGCGACCGGAATTGCAGCTCCGCCGCGCCCAGGCGCACCCGGTCGCCCGGTTTGATCCTGACCGGCACGGACCGCTCTATCCGCTGCCCGTTGAGGCGGGTCCCGTTCGTGCTGTGGTCGGTCAGCCAGGCCTGATCGAGTTCGAAGTCCAGCCGAAGCTCCAGGTGCGTCCTGGAGATCGCGAGGTCGTCGATCAGCAGCCGGTGCCGCGCGTCGACGCCGGCACATTCCCTGCCGACGACCAGCCAGTCATAGATCGGCGCCGACCGCTCCTCGGCACGGTCCGGCGCCACGACGAGCGTGGCTGGTATCGGATCGGCCTCGCCGAGTGGCGCGGACCGCCCCGGCAGGCTGTCACCGTGCACCGGGCGATCCGGTCAGCTCGAAGGTGAAGACCTGGCGGCCGATGCGCAGGCTCCAGCCCGGGGGCAGCTGGGCCGGCTCACTGCCAAGCCGCGTCCATTTGTCCGCTCCCGGTGCGCCGATGTAGGTCCCGTGGGCCGAGGAGGCGTCACGGATCATCACGACCCCTTTCTCGACGGAGATGTAAGCGTGCACGCGCGAGACCATATTCTCCGGGTCCTTCAGCAGGACGGGCGAGGCGTCGCCCCGCTGGACCGATGGATCGTTGGCGGGTTCACGGCCAAGGACGTACGCGCGGTCCAGGATGATCACGGGCCCCTCCTCCGACCTGAGCGCGCCTAGCGTCGCCTTCGCGGCCACGGTGGGCCGGACCTGCCGCGGGCTGTCGCGTTGCACGGGCCCCAGGCGGTCGAGCATCGTGTCGGCCTGCTGGCGGCCCGCCGCCGCGGACTCGGCCTGCTGGCGGCCTGCCGCGGGAGTTGTCGGCTGGAGAGCGGCGAGCTCGGCCTCGGAAATGCCGACCGGGGGCGCGGCGGGGGCGCCGGGGACGCCGGGGACGCCGGGCGCTGCGGCGGCGGGGGGCTCCGGGGCCGCGGCACGCGCGGCAGCAGGTTCGGGGGCCGCGGCACGCGCGGCGGCAGGTTCGGGGGCCGCGGCACGCGCGGCGGCAGGCTCTGGGGCAGC
>JASHPP010000007.1 GCA_030038035.1 Trebonia sp. | reverse complement strand
AGGACATTCACGGGATGACGAGTGTGGAAGATCGGCTGGCGGCTGTCGAGCGGCGTGTGCAGGTCATCGAGGACATCCAGGCTATCGAGGATGTGATGTCGGCGTGGCACATGGGGTGCAACGGCGGCTATGACGGGATCCGGACGCACAAGGTGGACGAGCTGGTCGAGCTGTTCTCCGAGGACGGCAGCATCGATGCCGGGTCGGTGACGGCGCGCGCGGTGCCGCACGGCAAGGCCGAGCTGCGGGCCTACCTGGAGAAGTTCGCCGGTGACGGGTCGCTGATCCCGCGGGCGTTCCAGATGACGTTCAACCACGTGACCAAGGTCGACGGGGATGTCGCCACCCAGCGCTCGGAGGCCATCGCGATGCTGGTGATGCGCGGTGAGCCGGTGATGAACATGGGCATCTACAACAACGATTTCGTCCGCACCGGGCAGGGCTGGAAGCTGCGGACGATCCGGCTGAGGCTGACCGTGACGATCCCGGTGCAGGCCATTGTGGTGACCGAGGACCGGCCGGACTTCCTGGACAGCGGCTTCGAGAAGACCGACGTTGCGTGACCTTCCGCGCGTGCCGGCGGACCGGGCAGACAATCCGATCGAGGACGGCGAAAGATGTCCGTAATCCTGCCCTATATCATCCTTGGCCTGACGTCAGGCTCGGTCTACGGCATGGCTGGCGTCGGCCTGGTGGTGACCTACAAGACGTCCGGCGTGTTCAATTTCGCGTTCGGCGCGGTCGGCACCCTGGCCGCCTACGTCTTCTATATCCTGAACGTCGAACACGGCGTACCATGGCCCGTCGCCGGGCTGGCGGCAGTCGTCCTGCTGGGCTTCGTCCTTGGTGTCGGATTCGAGATCCTCGCGCGCGAACTCGCGCGCCAGGCACTTGCCATACGCATCGTGGCGACGATCGGCCTGGTGCTGTTTATCCAGGGCATCTTCGAGGTCTTCTACGGCAACGACTCGCTCACGTTCCCGACATTCCTGCCATCCACCTCGTACGAAATCTTCGGCGCCTACGTCACCCTCAACCAGATCATCGTCACGGTTATCGGGCTCGCCGCCACTCTCGGACTTTATGTCTTCTTCCGGACGGCCCGTCTCGGCATCGCGATGCGGGCCGTTGTGGATGATCCCAACCTGCTGGACATCGCAGGAACGAAGCCGCGCACGGTTCGCCGGTGGGCGTGGATCATAGGCTCGGTTTTCGCCCTGATGTCGGGCATCCTCCTCGCCCAGGACGTGACCCTGGACCCGGTCGTCATGACAGGCCTTGTGGCCCAGGCGTTCGCCGCGGCGGCGATAGGGGCGTTTTCCAGCCTGCCGCTGACCTATGCGGGCGGCCTGGCGATCGGCGTGGCCGCCTCGGTGCTTACCAAGTACGTTCCGTCTGAAGGCATCCTCGCCAGCCTGCCCGCGAACCTGCCATTTCTCGTTTTGTTCGTGATCCTGCTCGTGCTGCCCCGCCGTCGCCTGAGTACCCGCATGCAGAGCATCCCGCTGCCTTCGCCGAGCTGGCGCGCACCGCTGCGCGTGCAGCTGCTCTTCGGCGCGGTCGTGCTCGCCGGGCTCCTCCTCGTTCCCCGGTTCGCCGGCGTCAACATCGGCCAGTGGACGGCCGTATCGGCCACCACGGTGCTGTTCTTGTCTCTGGGGCTGCTCGTCAAGACGTCTGGTCAGGTATCGCTGGCCACGGCTGGCTTCGCGGCGATCGGCGCGGCGGCGTTCTCGAAGCTCACCGTGACGGCCGGCGTGCCCTGGCTGCTCGCCCTGCTGATCGCGGGCCTGATCGCCGTCCCGGTCGGCGCCGTGATCGCGACTCCCGCGATCAGGCTGTCGGGTCTTTACCTCGCCCTGGCGACGTTCGGATTCGGCACGCTGCTCGCGGACATGTTCTACAACACCAGCTGGATGTTCGGAGCAAGCGGTCAAGGCGCGACGATGCCCGCGCCGTATCTGAGTTGGCTGGCGGTCGGCTCCGACACCGGCTACTACTACGTGACGCTCGCGATCACGGTGGTACTCACGATAGCCGTCCTGCTTATCCTCAACGGCCGGCTGGGACGCCTGCTGCGCGCGCTGGGTGACTCGCCACGGGCGCTGTCGATGGGCGGCACCAGCGTGATCACCACCCAGATCCTGGTGTTCTGCGTCTGCGCATTCCTGGCCGCCATCGCCGGGGCGCTGTTCGGCGTGTCGATCAACGTGGTGGACGGGACCTCATTCACGCCGACGCAGTCGCTGCTGTACCTCGCGCTTGTTCTCCTCGCTGTCGGCGGCGCGCCCTGGTACGCGCTGGTGCAGGCCATGTTCGTCATCCTCATCCCTGCCTACGTGCAGGGCACGAATGTCGACTACTACCTGCAGATTCTCTTCGGTGTCTTCGCGATCTCGCTGGCCTTCCAGCCCGCCGAACGGCACGCCCCGCAGTGGTTCGTCGACTACTGCGAGGCGCTCGGACGTCTGCTGGGGTCGAAGCGGAAACGGGAGGTACGGCCGAGCGACGAGGAGATGGGTGTCATCCGGACGCCGGTTCCCGCGCAGTCGGCCGGGTTGCAGGTGCGCGGGCTGCGCGTGCAGTTTGGCGGCTTGGTGGCGCTCGACGGTCTCGCTTTGCAGGCGCCTGCCGGAAAGATCACCGGTCTCATCGGCCCGAACGGCGCGGGCAAGACCACCGCCTTCGACGCCATCTGCGGCCTCAACTCGCCGGGCAGCGGCCAGGTCGAGTTGCATGGCCGTTCAATAACCGGCAGTTCACCGCCGACGCGGGCCAGGTTCGGGCTTGGCCGCACTTTCCAGCAGATGCAGTTGTACGACTCGCTCACCGTGCTGGAGAACGTCAGCCTCGGCCGGGAGGCGGCCTGCGCGGGCTGGAACCCGCTACGGCACCTGTTCAGCGTCGGTCGCGAGAAGACCCAGACCCGTGCCGCCGCTTGGGCGGCCATGCAGGCGTGCGAGATCACTCACCTCGCCCAGAATTCCGTCGGCGGGCTATCGACCGGACAGCGCCGGCTGGTCGAATTCGCGCGCTGCCTGGCCGGACCGTTCACCATGCTGCTGCTCGACGAGCCGTCGTCAGGCCTGGACGGCAACGAGACGCGCATGTTCGGCGAAGTCCTGCGCAATGCAGTGCGCGACCGGGGAGTCGGCGTGCTACTCGTGGAGCACGACATGTCGCTTGTCATGAGCGTGTGCGAGCGGGTGTACGTGCTCGATTTCGGCAAGCTCGTGTTCGAGGGCTCACCCTCGGAGGTAGCCGCGTCGCCGCTGGTCCGCGCGGCGTATCTAGGATCCGCCGTCGGCGGGCTCGCTCCGGTCGGGGAACGCGTCGGCGTGCCGCTTGGGGGCGAGCCCAAATGAGCGCGACCGTGCCGGTTCTCGAACTCAGCGGCGTCGTCAGCGGCTATGGCGCTGTGACGGTCCTGCGCGAGGTGGACCTGTCCGTCGGGCCGGGTGAGGTCGTCGCGCTGCTCGGCCCGAACGGGGCAGGCAAGACCTCACTGCTCCGGGCCGCCTCGGGGCTGATCCGCGTCCAGTCGGGCGAGGTGCGGATAGCCGGCGCGACTGTCACCAAGGCCTCACCCAGTGAGCGGGCGCGCCGCGGGCTGTGCCTCATTCCCGAAGGGCGAGGCATCTTCCGCAACCTTTCGGTCAAAGAGAACCTGCGGATGTGTACCCCCAGTTGGGTGCGCGGGCAGCGAATGGACGCCGTGTTCGCGGCATTCCCGTTCCTCAAGGATCGGCAAAAGCAGCTCGCGGGCACGTTGTCAGGCGGCGAGCAGCAAATGCTCGCGCTCTCGCGCACCGTCCTCGCCGAGCCCGCCATCGTGCTCGTCGACGAAGTGTCCATGGGGCTCGCTCCGATCGTCGTGGACGTGATCTTCGACGCGCTGCGCACCCTCGCCCAGGGCGGTATCGCTCTTCTCGTGGTCGAGCAGTACGTCGATCGCGCGCTGGCCATGGCCGATCGCTGCTACCTGATCAAGAAGGGCCAGATCGTCTATGCTGGCTCGGCATCGGAGCTCAAGGGCAGCGTGGTGCTGAGCGAGTACCTCGGGCAGACACCCGAGACCTCCGCCCAACTGGGCCACCGGGGCCTGGCGCTGGCCCACCCGCCCGATCACAAGACGCCACGATTTCTGGAGGGACCCCGGTGACAGTCGGAGCCATTTTCACGTTTCGCATCCGCCCCGAGGACGACGCGGCAATGGAGCAAATCATGCGCGACATATTCGACGCGATGGCTGCCGAGGAATTCCCCACCGGGCAGGTGGACACGTACACCGCGTACCGGGATCCCGCGGAACCGGGTCGCTGGTACATGTTCGAGCAGTTCTCTGACGAGGGCGCGGCGGTGCACGCTAAAGGCCCGCTGGTGTACCCGCCCGGCCAGCGCCTGGCTGCCATGTGCGTCGAGCCCTATCAGCGCATCGTCCTTTCACCGGTCCTCACCTCGGGTTGCGGTGAACCGATTGGCACGATTCGTGACCAGTTTGAGCCGAAGGGCTCCGCGTGACGAACTTACCGTCCCCACGGAGGGCACTCATGGATTTCCGACAGTCGCAGCGCGCGCAACGGTTGCGCGGCGAGCTTGCCGAGTTCATGGATTCCGAGGTATTGCCTGCGGAGCCGGTCTACGCCGGGCAGCGCCGCGCACTGGCGAACACGGATTCGCCGAACTCACTGCCGCCCGTCGTCGAGGAGCTCAAGGCCAAGGCGCGGGCCCGCGGGTTGTGGAACCTCTTCCTGCCTGCTGTCTCCGGCCTGACGAACGTCGAGTACGCGACGCTTGCCGAGCTGACCGGCTGGTCCGTGGAGATCGCGCCCGAGGCGCTCAACTGCTCGGCACCTGACACGGGAAACATGGAAGTACTGGAGATGTTCGGCAGTCCCGGCCAGAAGAAGCGGTGGCTGGAGCCCCTT
Organism: Trebonia sp.; assembly: GCA_030038035.1. Next base: position 25,300 of record JASHPP010000007.1, on the reverse strand, counting down.
CTCCAGGGACGCATTCGCTCGGGATTCGCGATGACCGAGCCCGGCGTCGCCTCGTCGGACGCGAACAACATCGCCACGCGCATCGACAGAGACGGCGGCGAGTACGTCATTAACGGCCAGAAATGGTGGACCACGGGTGTCGCGGATCCCCGGTGCGAGATCCTCATCGTGATGGGCAAGACCGATCCCGGCGCCCCGCGGCACAGGCAGCAGTCGATGGTCCTGGTCCCGATCTCGACTCCGGGCGTCGAAGTCGTGCGCATCCTGCCCGTCTTCGGCTATCTGGACCAGCACGGCCACGGCGAGATCCGGTTCGACAACGTGCGCGTGCCGGCCGCCAACCTCATCCACGAGGAAGGTTCGGGTTTCGCGATCGCGCAGGCCCGGCTGGGTCCCGGCCGCATCCATCACTGCATGCGCGCGATCGGGATGGGTGAGCGGGCGGTCAAGCTGGCCTGCTGCCGCGCGCGGGAACGGGTCCCCTTCGGCCGGCCGATCGCCGAACACGACATGTTCCAGGCTGAACTGGCCGAACATCGCATGGCGCTGGATCAGGCCAGGCTGCTCGTCCTGCACACCGCCTGGCTCATCGACGAGGCGGGCACCCGCGAGGCCAAAGCTCAGATCGCGGCGATCAAAGTGGTCGCCCCGCGGGCTGCCGTGGCGGCGATCGACTGGGCGATCCAGGTTCACGGCGCGGCCGGAGTCAGCGCCGATACCCCGCTGGCGGAGATGTGGGCGTACGCGCGGACGTTGCGGATCGCCGACGGCCCTGACACGGTTCACGTCAAGTCGGTGGGGCTGGCCGAGCTGAAGAAGTACCCGGTCGCAGGCATACGCCCGGCTTGACCGTTGCACCAATAGATACTATTATTGACGTCGGTATCATATTGCGGAATGCCGCTTACTGCCGGAGGTTCGACATGGGGAAGCTGCGTCACGTCGCTATCAAATGTGACGATGTGGGCAAGGCAGCCAAGTTCTACAAGGACGTCTTCGACATGACTGAAATGTCGCGCATCGATGTCGAGGAAACCGGCGAGGCCGCTGTCTACCTCAGCGACGGCACGATGAACCTGGCCCTTATCAAGATCACGCGGCCGGAGTTCCCCAATTACACCCCCGAAGGCCTCAATCACATCGGCTTCGTCGTCACCGACGTTCCTGAGACCGTCCAGAAGGCACTCGACTCCGGGGCGACGGTCGCGCTGCCCGGCGACCAGATCCGTCCGGGAGAGGACTGGGAGTTCAAGATGGTCTCCCCGGACGGGGTGGCGCTCGACCTGTACGACGTCAACGGCCGCGGATGGCCGGGGATTTCCTCGCTAGAGGAGCTCGGGGTGTCGGGCAGAACGGTGGCCGACGCGCATCTGGCTGGCCGCTCGATCAGCGAGTCCGCGCGCCCGGCGGGATGACGGGCGGCCGCCGGGAGCCCCGCGACGTGGCGCCGCGCCCACCGTTGGCATGAGCGAGCTGAGTGAACTCCGCAGCGCGGTCGCGGACCTGCGCGCGCGCGAAGAAATCCGGGAGCTGCTGCATCGCTACGGCTTCGCCGCCGACATCGGCGACGCGCTGGCGTGGTCGCGCGTATTCGCGGCCGATGGCGTCTACGACGGCGTTGACGGGCAGCTAGCCGGCCGCGACCAGTTCTACCGGGCGCTCGATGACCCCGACGGCACGCACAAACGCGACATAGAGAGCCGCGGCAGCCTGCATACGGTCGGCGGCCTGACCATCCGGGTCGACGGCTGGCAGGCCTGGGCCGAGGGACACGCCCTCGTCTGGGTGCGTGCCGAGGAGGGGTACCGGGTCTACAGCCTGACGTACAACCACTGGGACCTGCGGCGCACATCCGACTCGTGGGAGATCACCCGCCGGGTGAGCCGGCCAGTCGCCCCGGGCAGCGCCCGGAGCGTCTTCACGGCGTGGGCCCGCTATCCGGGCGGATACCCAGGGCATTCGCCCACAGACGGGTGAGCTGCGCCACCGCGTGCTCCATTTCGTAATCCCCGCCTTGCAGGAGCCACATCTCAGCGAATTTGGCGACCATGCCGCCGAGCGCGTTGGCCGCGTACCACGGGTCGATCAGCTTGTCGGCTGCCCCAGAGCTCTGCAGTCTCTCGATCGCGGCCTGCAGTCGACGGGCGAACTCGTCGTCGCGGCGCTTGCGCACCTCACGCACGGCGGAGTCGTAGCGCGACACCTCTTCGATCACGCGCATGATCGCCGCTTCGGCACGGTAGGCGCTCAGATAACGGCGGTTGGCTGCTTCAATTCGCTGCACAGGAGTGTGATCAGTCCCAGTAACGGCGTCGAGCGTGAGCAGGCTTACCTCTTGTTCTTCGGCGACGACACGGAAGATTTCTTCCTTAGAGTCGAAATAGTGATAAAACGAGCCATGGGATACCTCGGCGCCGCTCGCGATATCCGTAATGCGAGCATTGAGGAACCCGTCTCTCTCGAAGACCTGTTTGGCGGACGCGATCAAGCGGGCACGGGTACGGATACCCTTAGCGGATAGGCGTCGGCTCTCATCGGCCTCTTCACAAGTGGCTGTACTCACGATGCTGCACGCAACCCTCCACTACGGTAACCATCGGATCACATTGTAGTTCATTTTAAACCGACGTCGACGACAACAAACCAGGAACCTTGCGACCGCGAACGCGGGTGCCGCAGGGGAGCTGCGCGGCTCGGGAAGCCTTATTCTGCTCGCATCGGCAGGTGAACGAACGGGAATCGCGCATTCCGCTTCCCCGGCCGGCCCGGGCGCTCTGCTCTCATGCGGCGACTCGCTCGAAGATCGCGGCGAGGCCCTGGCCGCCGCCGATGCACATCGTCTCCAGCCCGTACCGAGCCTGCCGCCTGTGCATCTCCCTGGCAAGGGTGGTCAGGATGCGCGTCCCGGTCGCGCCGACCGGATGGCCCAGCGAAATTCCCGAGCCGTGCACGTTGAGACGCTCGAAGTCGGCCGCGCCGAACCCCCACTCCCTGGTACAGGCGAGCACCTGGGCAGCGAAGGCCTCGTTGAGCTCGATCAGGTCGATCTCGGACAACTTCAGCCCGGCACGCTCCAGCGCGGCACGGCTCGCGGGGACGGGTCCGATACCCATCGTCTTTGGCGGCACGCCGGAAACCGCCCAGGAAACGAGGCGGACGAGGGGCCGCAGCCCCAGCGCCTCGGCACGCTCCGGGTGCGTGACGACGCACACGGCGGCCGCGTCGTTCTGCCCGCTGGCGTTGCCCGCGGTGACGGTGGCCTCGGGGTCCCGCTGGCCCAGCACGGGGCGCAGCCCGGCCAGCGCTTCGAGGGAGGCGTCGGCGCGCGGGTGCTCGTCGGTGTCGATGACCTCCTCGCCCCCGCGGGTCCTGACAGTGACAGGGACGATCTCCTCGGCGAACACCCCGGACCGCTGTGCGGCGACCGCCCGCTGGTGCGAGACGAGGGCGAGCTCGTCCTGCTCGGCACGGGATATGGCGTACTCGCGCCGCAGGTTCTCGGCCGTCTCCAGCATGCCGTCAGGAACCGGATAGTACCGCCCGCCCGCGGTGGCACGGCCGCGCGCGAGCCCGTCGTGCAGGGTTATCCCTGGGCCGGTGACGCCCCAGCGCAGCTGCGTCGAGTAGAACGGGACGTTGCTCATGCTCTCGGCGCCGCCCGCGACCACGAGCTCGTGCACGCCGGTGCTCACCTGCATGCCCGCCTGGAGCACCGCCTGCAGCCCGGAGCCGCAGCGCCGGTCGACCTGCATGCCGGGCACCGTCACCGGCAGGCCCGCGTTGAGCGCGACCACGCGGCCGATCGCGGGCGCTTCGCTGCTTGGGTAGCAGTGCCCGAGCACCACGTCCTCGATGGCCGCCTGGTCGAGCCCAGTCCGGTCAAGCAGGCCGCGCACGGCTACCTCGCCGAGCTCCGCGGCACTGAGCGATTTCAGGGCTCCTCCGTACCGGCCGATCGGGGTACGGACCGGTTCGCAGATCACGACCTCACGCATGGTGCCAGCCTTCCTTAACGCTGCCGCTAGATGGGTGTGCCGGCGCTGGAAGCCAGCCGGTCACGGACCAGGGAACCGCCGATGATCAGGCGCTGGATCTCGCTCGTTCCCTCATACAGCCGCAGCAGCCTGACATCGCGGTAGATCCGTTCGACCGGGACCTCGCGCATGTACCCGGTGCCGCCGTGCACCTGCACCGCGAGATCAGCCACGTGGCCGGCCATCTCGGTGCAGAAGAGCTTGGCCGCCGACGGCATGACCCGCCGGTCGGCGCCGCTGTCGTAGGCGGCCGCGGCGTCACGGACTAGGGCGCGTCCCGCGGCGACGCCGGTGTACTGGTCGGCAAGCATGGCCTGCACGAGCTGGTATTCCCCGACCCGGACCCCGCCTTGCGTGCTGGCCGCCGCGTACGCGACCGACTCGTCCAGCGCGCGCTGGGCGCAGCCGACGGCGAGCGCCGCGATGTGGACGCGTCCGCGGGCCAGTGACGTCATCGCCGCCCGGTAGCCGATTTCCTCGTCGCCACCGACGAGCGCGGTTTCTCCGACACGGACCGAGTCGAGGATGACGTCGGCGGTCCAGGCGCCCTCCTGGCCCATTTTCGCGTCCTTGGGCCCGACGCTGAGTCCTGGCGTGCCGCCGGGCACGAGGAACACGGCGATGCCGGGGCCGTGCTGGCTAGGTTCGCGGGTGCGCGCGAACACCACGAACAGGTCTGCGAGCGGGGCATTGGTGATGAAGCGCTTGCGCCCGTCGAGTACCCAGCCGCGATCATCGGGGCGGGCGCGGGTGCGCAGGCCGGCGGGGTTTGAGCCAGCGCCAGGTTCGGTAAGGGCGAATGAGGCGACGACGTCGCCGGAGGCGATGCGCTCAAGCCACTGCTTCTTCTGCTCTTGCGTACCGAAGTTGACCAGCACCTGGCCCGCGATGCCGTTGTTGGTGCCGAACATCGACCGCAGCGCGAGCGTGGTGTATCCGAACTCCATCGCGAGCTCGACGTCCTGCCGCAGGTTCAGCCCGAGGCCGCCCCATTCCGCGGGTATCGCGTATCCGAACAGGCCCATCCGAGCCGCGGTGGTCCGCAGATCGTCGGGCATGCGGTCCGCGGCCATGATCTCGTTCTCGCGCGGGACGACGTCGTCGCGAACGAAACGCCGCACCTGGTCATGGACGTACGAGAAGTCGTCGTCGCTGACCGTCGCGCTCATATCCCTCCAGTCTCCGACCGTTTGTGACGCGTGTCCAATGCGGGGCGGACGGCTCTGGTCCCGGGCCGAGCGGCCCGGCCGACCGTCCGCGCCACCGACTTGACGGATCCGCCGACACAAAATAAATTTGACGTCGGAGTCAAATATATCACGATCGTGCGACCGAGTGATGAGTGATGCGATGAGGCTGGCGGCGATGATCCCCCACACCGCGGATCCGCGGTCAGCGGCCCAGCTCGCGCGTTCGTACGAGGAAGCCGGCGTCGACGTGCTGGCCGTGCCGGAGGCGTACGGCTTTGACGCGGTCAGCTGGCTCGGCTACCTCGCCGCCGTAACAGAGCGGGCCCAGCTCATGGCGCAGATCCTGCCGATTTACTCGCGGACGCCGGCGCTCACTGCCATGACCGCGGCCGGGCTGGATCACCTCACGGGCGGGCGCTTCGTCCTGGGCCTCGGAACCAGCGGCCCGCAGGTCGTGGAGGGATGGCACGGTGTCCCGTACCACGCGCCGCTCGGCCGCACCAGGGAGACCATCGACATCTGCCGGACCGTCTGGCGTCGCGAACGCCTGGACTACCCCGGCGCCCATTACCGGATTCCCCTGCCGCCCGCTATGGGGACAGGCCTGGGCAAGCCGCTCAAGCTGATCGATCGTCCGATCCAGTCGGCGATCCCCATTTACCTGGCCGCGCTGGGACCCGCCAACGTTGAGCTGGCCGCCACCGTAGCCGAGGGCTGGGTTCCGTTCCTTTACATCCCGGAGCGGGCGAGCGCGGTGTGGGATGAGGCGCTTTCCCGGGGGCGCGCGAAGCGCGACAGACAGCTCGGTCCGCTGGAAATCGTCGCCGGGGGCCCCATGGCGATCGGTGCCGACGTGACCCGCCTGCGCGGCCGCGATCGTGACCACCTGGCTCTCTATGTGGGAGGCATGGGCGCGCGCGGGCAGAACTTCTACAACCTGCTCGTCCAGCGGTACGGCTTCGGGATGGAGGCCGCGCAGGTCCAGGACCTTTACCTGGCGGGCCGGCGAGAAGAGGCCGCGGCACGGCTGCCGGACGAGTTGCTTGAGGGAACGTCGCTGATCGGCGACGAGGGTTACATCCGGGACCGGCTGGGCGCATTCCGCGACCAGGGCGTGACCGTGCTGCAGGTTGAACCCATCGGCGAGGATCCGCTTGCCGACGTGCGACGGTTGCGGGCGATCCTCGACAGCATCTGACCGGGACGCCGAGATGTCGGGAGAGATGAGATGACTGATCCCACAGGCCGGGTGGCCATCGTGACTGGCGCCGCCCGGGGCATCGGCGCGGCGACCGCCCGTCGGCTGGCCGCGGACGGCTTCGCGGTCGCGGTCCTCGACCTGGACGAGTCCACCGCCAAAGAGACCGTCAACGGCATCGTGGCCGCGGGCGGTCGCGTACTGGCAGTGGGCGCGGACGTGTCCGACGCCGGGCAAGTCGAGGCGGCTGTCGCCCGGGTCGCCGCTGAGCTCGGCGCCCCGACGGTCCTGGTCAACAACGCCGGGGTGACCCGCGACAACCTGCTGTTCAAGATGACGGACGCGGACTGGGACACGGTGCTGAACGTGCATCTGCGCGGCGCGTTCCTCATGAGCCGGGCGGTCCAGCGGCACATGGTGGCGGCGTCGTGGGGGCGGATCGTGAACCTCTCAAGCACGTCGGCGCTCGGCAACCGCGGGCAGGCGAACTACTCGGCCGCCAAGGCAGGCCTGCAGGGCTTTACCAAAACCCTGGCCATCGAGCTGGGCCGGTTCGGGATCACGGTCAACAGCATCGCCCCGGGCTTCATCCAGACTGACATGACCCGGGCGACGGCACAGCGGGTCGGGCAGGACTGGGAGCGGTTCGTGGCCGACCGGGTCGCTCAGATCCCCGTTGCCCGGGCTGGCGTGCCGGCCGATATCGCACACGCCGTCTCCTTCTTCGTCAGTGACGGCGCGGGATTCGTCTCCGGACAGGTGCTCTACGTGGCCGGCGGCCCGCGAGCGTAGATGAGGTGACCCGACAAATGACGACCGTAGCCGCCGGACGGTTGCGCCCTCGCCGATCGTGCCTGGCCGTGCCGGGCAGCAACCCGCGCTTCCTGGAGAAGGCGCAGGGCCTGCCGTCCGATCAGGTGTTCTTGGACCTGGAGGACGCCTGCGCGCCGCTGGTGAAGGAGCGCGCCAGGCACATGATCGTGGACGCGCTGAACAACGGAGACTGGGGCGGCAAGATCCGCGTGGTGCGGGTCAATGACTGGACAACCCACTGGACGTACCGGGACGTGGTCACGGTGGTCGAGGAGGCGGGTCCCAACCTCGACTGCGTCATGCTGCCGAAGGTGGCCGACGCCGCGCAGGTGACGGCGCTCGACCTGCTGCTGACGCAGATCGAGAAGACGATGGGCTTCGAGGTCGGCCGTATCGGCATCGAGGCGCAGATCGAGACCGCCGCCGGGCTGGAGCATGTGGGCGCGATCGCGGCGTCCTCGTCGCGGCTGGAGACCATCGTCTTCGGCCCCGCCGATTTCATGGCGTCGATCGGCATGCGGTCGCTGGTGGTGGGCGAGCAGCCCGCCGGGTACGCGGCGGATGCCTACCACTACATCCTCATGCGGATCCTGATGGCGGCCCGTGCGCATGATCTGCAGGCAATCGACGGTCCCTATCTCCAGGTTCGCGACGCCGATGGGTTCGGTGCCGTGGCCCGCCGGTCCGCCGCCCTGGGATACGACGGCAAGTGGGTGCTGCACCCGGACCAGATCGCTGCCGCCAACGAGATCTTCTCGCCCTCGCAGGACGACTACGACCACGCGGAGCTGATCCTGGACGCCTACGACTGGTGCACGTCGGCGGCGGGCGGCGCCCGGGGGTCGGCGATGCTCGGAGACGAGATGATCGACGAGGCCTCCAGGAAGATGGCAGTGGTGATCGCGGGCAAGGGCCGGGCGGCGGGCCTGCGGCGCACGTCCGTGTTCGAGCCTCCGCAGGGGTGAGCGCGATGCGGTTCGGGCGCACGTACGAGGAGTTCGAGGTCGGGGCGGTCTACCGGCACTGGCCGGGGAAGACGGTCACCGAATACGACGATCACCTCTTCTGCCTGCTGACAATGAACCATCACCCGCTGCACCTGGATGCGCACTACGCGGAGCAGGCCACCGAGTTCGGTAGGAACGTGGTGGTAGGCAATTACATCTACTCGCTGCTGCTGGGCATGTCGGTGCCGGACGTCTCAGGCCAGGCGATCGCGAACCTGGAGGTCGAGTCGCTCAAGCACGTGGCGCCGACCTTCCACGGCGACACGGTCTACGGCGAGACCAGCGTGCTCGGCAAGTGGCTGTCGAAGTCCAAGAGCGACCGGGGCGTCGTCGAGGTGGAAACCCGCGGCTACAAGCAGGACGGCACGCTGGTGTGCGTGTTCCGCCGCAAGGTGCTGGTGCCGGCTCGGTCCTACGTCGCCAAGCGCGGCGGGGAGCAGCCAGGCCGCCCAGAAACAGCCCGCTGAGCTCTTGGTGACCAGCAGAATGGAGCCTGGACATGCGACGCCTGGCACAGACCGACGGCCTGACCGAGTTCGAGCAGGAGATCCTCGCCGCCGTCAGGGACTTCGCGGAAAAAGAGATCATCCCGGTCGCGACCGAGCTCGAGCACAAGGACGAGTACCCCGTCCAGATCGTCGAGGGGATGAAGAAACTCGGCCTGTTCGGGCTGACCATCCCCGAGGAATACGGCGGCCTCGGGGCCTCGCTGCTGCTCTACGCCCTGGCGGTGGAGGAGATCGCCCGCGGCTGGATGTCGGTGTCCGGCATCATCAACACCCACTTCATCGTCGCGCACATGATTGCCCGCTATGGCACTCAGGAGCAGAAAGACCACTTCCTGCCCAAGATGGCCAGCGGCGACGTCCGCGGCGCCTTCTCGATGTCCGAGCCCGGCCTGGGCTCGGACGTGTCGGCGATCCGCACCACTGCCGTGCGCGACGGTGCGGAGTTCGTCATCAACGGCCAGAAAATGTGGCTCACCAACGGAGGCACCGCCAACCTCGTGGCCGTGCTGTGCCGCACCGACGAGGGCCATGCGGTCCCGCACCGGAACATGACCACGTTCCTGATCGAGAAACAGCCAGGCTACGGCCCCAACCCGACGGTGCCGGGCCTGACCGTGCCCGGGAAGATCGCCAAGATGGGCTACAAGGGCGTCGACACCACCGAGCTCATCCTCGACGGGGTCCGCGTCCCCGCCAGCCGGATCCTCGGCGGAATCACCGGCCAGGGCTTCTACCAGATGATGGACGGCGTCGAGGTCGGCCGGGTGAACGTCGCGGCGCGCGGCTGCGGGGTCGCCCTGCGCGCGTTCGAACTCGCGATCGCCTACGCGCAGCAGCGGCACGCCTTCGGCAAGCCGATCGCCGGCCACCAGGCGATCGCCTTCAAGCTGGCCGAGATGGCCACCCTGGTCGAGGCCGCCCACCAGATGATGGTGCTGGCCGCCCGGCGCAAGGACTCCGGCCACCGCAACGACCTCGAGGCCGGCATGGCCAAATACCTCGCTTCCGAGTACGGCAAGCAGGTCGTGGAAGACTCCTTCCGCATCCACGGCGGCTACGGCTACTCCACCGAATACGAGATCGAGCGCCTGTACCGGGAAGCCCCCATGCTGCTCATCGGCGAAGGCACCGCGGAAATCCAGAAAATGATCATCGGGCGCCGCCTCCTCGAGGACTACCGCATCCTCGGCTAACCAGTGATTGAGAAAGGCGTCACATGAGTGCAGCAGTCATCGTCGATATCGTTCGCACCGCCACCGGCAAGCGCTACGGCGGCCTGTCCGGCTGGCATCCCGTCGACCTGCTGGCGAGCACCTTCGAGGCCCTGGCGCGGCGGACGGGGATCGACCCCGCCGTCATTGACGACGTGATCGTCGGATGCGTGAACCAGGTCGGCGCTCAGGCGCTGAACGTGGGGCGGTCGGCCGTGCTCGCTGCCGGATGGCCGGAGACGATTCCGGCGACCACCATCGACCGCCAGTGCGGCTCATCCCAGCAGGCCGCGCACTTCGCGGCGCAGGCGGTCATGTCTGGCGCGTGCGACGTGGTGATCGCCGGGGGCGTGGAGGTGATGAGCAAGGTGCCGCTGCGCGCTTCCACCTCGGATCCGGAGTACGGCGCGCCGTTCGGGCCGCGCGCGGACCAGCGCTACGCCGGCCAGGAGCATTTCGGGGTCCGGGGCAGGATCAGCCAGGGCCTGTCGGCGGAGCTGATCGCCCGGCGGTGGGGCATCTCGCGGGCCGAATGCGACGCGTTCAGCGTTCGCAGCCATGAACTGGCCGCGAAGGCCACCGCGGACGGGCGATTCGCCGCCGAGATCGTCCCGCTCCCGGCCCGCCGGCTGGACCGTGCGACCGGTGCGGTCATCCCGGACGAGGGGCACACCGTCGAGCGCGACGAGGGGATCCGGCCGGGGAGCACGGTGGATGCGCTCGCCGGGCTGAAGCCGTCGTTCACGCCTGGGGGGCTGCTCACCGCCGGGAACAGCTCGCAGATCAGCGACGGCGCGTCCGCGATGCTCGTCATGTCCGCCGAGCGCGCCCGCGACCTCCGGCTGCGGCCGCGGGCCGGGTTTCTTGGGTTCGCGGCCGCCGGGGTGGATCCGATCATGATGCTGACTGGGCCGATTCCCGCGACGGCAAAGATCCTGCAGCGGACCGGGCTGGGCCTGGACGACATCGACGTGTTCGAGGTCAACGAGGCGTTCGCGCCGGTCGTCCTGGCCTGGCTCAAGGAGCACCCCGCCGACCCGGCACGGGTGAACCCGAACGGCGGCGCGATCGCCCTGGGGCACCCGCTCGGGGCGTCGGGCGGTCGGCTCATGGCCACGATGCTCGGAGAGCTCGAGCGCACGCAGGGACGCTACGGCCTGCAGACGATGTGTGAAGGCGGCGGCATGGCCAACGCCACCATCATCGAACGCCTCGGGTAAGCCGGTCCCGCGCCGAAGCTGTCGAAGGTCAGCCATCGCGGAAGTTCGAGCCGAGGACGCGATCGTCGTGTGGGAGGTGATGACGGTGAACCAGCGGCGACAGCCGCCGCCGGTGGCCAGGGTCGACCCTGAGGCCGGGCCCGGGCGCCCGCGTGTGGTCCGGATGCCCGCCGACTGGTGGGAGTCACCGACGGCGGTGCGCTGCCCGCTGGGCCGCGGGCCGCAGTCCGCGCGGGCGGCGCGCCGGCTGACCAAGGACACGCTGCGTGCCTGGGGACTGACGCCGCTCGCCGAGGACGCGGAGATCATCGTCGGGGAACTCGCCGCCAACGCGATCACGCACGCGGCGCCGCCGGCCGGTGCTCTCAAGTCCGCCGGGGAGCACCTGGGCCTGCGCCTGCTGCGGCGCCCCGACGAGGTGATCTGCGCGGTGCTTGACCCCAGCGAAAGGGCACCGGTGCTGAAAGCTCCCGGTAGCGCCTGTGCGGCCGGTCTTGGCCTGCAGATCGTGGACGCGCTGAGCGATGTGTGGGGGTGGAGCCCGGTGCCGGGCCGCGGCAAGGTGGTCTGGGCGATCCTGTTCGCCGCCTGACCCATGCCGTCCTTGCTGCTATCCGAGCTGTGAGCTCGCCGGCCGGGCTGCCTTCGCGGCCAGCTCGCTGACGCGGTGGATGGCGCTGTCCACCGTCGCCTGGTCGAGCTGGTCAGCCAGTGTCGCGCCGCCAGCCTCGCGGAGCATTTCCGGCAGCCGCGACCGAAGCCGTCCGAGCGCCCATTCGAATGGATCGCCGTCGGCTGCGGGATCGATCTCGTTGACGACCTGATGCTCCTCGTTCGGATGCACGTAGTGATAGTGGGGACCGTTCCTGAAGCAATCGAAGCGCAGGTACTCCAGCTGGTCATCGCTGCCGAACACGTGAATGCTCGGCCCGCCGTCGTCAAGTGAGTTGACGCGGTCGGCCATGGCGGCAATGTGCTCTTCGTCCGGACGGCCGTGGTAGAAGGCGTGGACGAGTGCCGGATTCAGCTCCCGCATCTCCAAGCCGAACGTCACCGCTCCCGCGGGCACCCGCACCGTGTTCTGCTCGATCGGCGCGATCGGCTTCATGTAGTAGGTCGTCCCCACGGCACGTGCTCCTTTCACCGGCCACCACCTGGAGTCGGGCCTTGATTGCCCGCCGCAGTTGACCAGGCGGCCGATTCTTATTATCGTTGACGTCAATATTATATCCACTGGAACCGGGTGGAGTCGTTCGGTGCGGGCGAGGTGCAGTCGGTGAGCGATCCGGTCCCGGCTGCGGCCGAACATCGCAGCGTCTGCCGGATCTGCACTGCGCAGTGCGGGCTGCTGGTGGCCGTCGCGGACAGCCGGATCGCAGGGGTCCGCGGCGACGCCGAACACCCGGCATCGCACGGCTACACCTGCCCCAAGGGCCGGGCGCTGGCCGACTTTCACCATGGGCCGCGGCGGCTGACCCGGCCGCGCCTTCGCGGCAAGGACGCCTCGTGGCCGGCGGTCCTTGACGACCTCGCCGCCGCCTTCGCTGACGTGCGGGCGCGTCAGGGCACCGATGCCGTGGGTGTGTACAGCTCGATGGGGGCGGCGTTCGAGAGCGCCGGCCTGCTGGTGCAGCACCGCTTGTTCGGCGCCCTCAATGTCCGGCAGCGGTACAGCGCACTGATGTACGACTGCGGGCCCCTGCTGCGTGCCGCCGAGATGGTTGGCGGCGCGGCCTGGGAGCTCAACCCGTCCTGGGTCCCCGAGGCCGACTCCCCGCGGTTTGTGCTGTTCATCGGCTGCAACCCGGTAGTGTCGCACGGCTACCAGACCAACCTGCCCGAGCCGCGGGCCCGGATGCGCGCGTTCCAGCGGCGGGGCGGGCGGATCTGGGTGCTCGACGCCCGGCGCACCGAGACCGCCGACCTTGCCGACCGCGCTCTGATCGTGCGGCCCGGGTCGGATGCCTATGTGCTCGCCTACCTGACGGCGCAGCTGCTGACCGAGGGCTACGACGCCCATGAGCTGGCGGCCTACTGCCGGGCCGACGAGCTGGACCGGCTGCGGGCCGCCCTGGCGCCGTTCGACGCCGAGCTGGCGGCCCGCGCCTCAGGGCTGCCGGCGGCCGAGTTGCGCGCACTGGCGGACGCGGTCAGGAACGCGGGGCAGCCGGCCATTCTCACCGGGACGGGCGTCCAATTCGGCCCGCACGCCCTCGTGGCCGAGTGGCTGCGGCTGGTCATCCTGGTAGTGACCGGATCCATCGACCGCGCGGGCGGCATGTGGGTGCCGCCCGGGTGGATCATCCCGTTCGACCGCCGGACAAGCAGGTCCTACGGCAGTGCCGAAGGCGACGACGGGCCCGGGCCCGAGTCCCGTCCCGACCTGCGGCAGCTGCTCGGGGAGTACCCCGCGGTGGCGATGGCGGACCAGATCGAGCAAGGCTACCTGCGCGGACTGTTCATCGCCGGCGGCAACCCGCTGACGGCCGGCCCGGAACCGGACCGCCTGCGCGCCGCGATCGCGGAGCTGGACTTCCTGGCGGTCACCGACGTCGCCGACAACGAGGTGACAGCGCTGGCCACGCACGTGCTACCGGTGCCGGCCATGCTCGAGCGTTCGGACGTGGTCCGGAACAAGAGCCACACCTGCTACGCTCCGGCGGTCATCCCCCCGCCGGCCGGAACCCGGCCGGCCTGGTGGGTGTGGGCCCAGCTGGCGGGCCGGCTCGGCGTCGAGGTCCTCGGCGGCGTGCCCGTCGACGAGTGCTCAGACGAGCTGCTCAACCGGCAGCTGCTTGCGCACAGCCGAGGTGGCGCGGACGCGCTGATCGCGGCCGGCCCGCACGGGCTGGGGATGCCGCGCGAACCCGGCTGGTTCCACGACGCCCTGCCCGAGGGACGCTGGCGGCTCGCGCCACGGGAACTGCTCGGCCGACTCGGTCGGCTGGCCGACTGCGCCGACCCCCCCGACGCCCTGATCTTCGTGTCCCGGCGCGTGATCTCGGCCCACAACTCGGTGCGGTACGCGCGAGACCAGCGCGGCAACAGCGCCGCGCGCGCGGGCCTGGAGGTCGGTGACGCCGTGGCGGTGAGCGTGCATCCGGACGACGCGGCCGCGCGCGGCATCAGCGACGGGGCCGCGGTGACCGTGCGGAGCCGGAGCGGCTCGGTCGTCGCCACCGCCCGGGTCGACGAGCGCGCCGCCCGGGGGACGGTCTCGCTGACCCACGGATCGCGGACGCCCAACGCCGCCGCGCTGATCGACCCGCGAGTCGACCCGCTCACCGGTCAGCCGGTGTTCAGCGGCTTCCCGGTTGAGGTCGATGTCGTCACGCCGTCCCCGGGGCAAAGTCGTCGACTCGCAGACGCGTCAGCTTCATCGTCTTGATGCGCCACTCGTCGCCCGGCCGCTCGTAGGTTTCGTGATAGTGCCCGTAGCCGTGCCTGACGCGGCCATCGGGAAATCGCAAGATGTCCTCCATCGGCCAGATACCGCGCGCGCTGACCGGAGAAATCAGCGAGATCTCGGGCGTATGGCCGTGGTGCACGGTGACCGCGTCCCGCAAGTGGGCCGCGACATACTTGACGAGCGCGTCGGCACCCACGAGTTCTTCCTCCCGGAACTGGAACCGGACGTCGTCAGCGAACAATTCGCGCCACAGATCCCATTGCTGGGTGTCGAGGAACCGGAAGTACCGGGCCTTCAGCTCGGTGATCGCGTGAATGTGCGCGAGCCGCTCGAGGCAACCGCGAACATCCGGCTCGCTCGTCACTGCGATCCATCCGGGGTGACTGACTGCGGGTGCGGCGTCCCCGGCGGGTGGCCCCGTTCGAGCGACACCCGCACGATCTGCATGCTCGCGCCGAAGTCCCGTTCCATGTCGATCCCGCGGGAGTGCGCGACCTCCAGGAACAGGCGCACGTCCTTCTTGAGCACGTTGCGCGCGTACTCAAGCCCCTTCGCGTGGTCGAGCGGACGGAACGCGATCTCGGCCGTCGCCCGCTGGCGGAGCACGTCGCTGGAGCCAGAACAGGACGGCAGGATGGCGGCCGCCACGTTCTTGTCGATGCCGAGCAGATCGAGCAGGTGCTCGGTGTCGAGGGCGGTGACACAGTGGGCGGCGTAGAAGAAGTTGTTCAGCAGCTTCGTCGCCTCCCCGGCGCCCAGCGGGCCGAGCCGCTCCACGGTCGTCGCCATGTTGAGCAGCAGCGGGCGGACCCGCTGCAACGTTTCGGGCCGGTCGCAGCCGACGGGCATCGTCAGCGTTCCGTCGCGCGATCGCTGCGGCCCGCCGGTGACCGGCGCGTCGATGAGCTCGACCCCGCGACGGCCGGCGAGGTCGGCCATCTCCCGGCAGGTGTCCGGGTGCACGGTGCTGTGAATGACGATCACGCTGCCCGCCGCCAAGCCGTCGATCACGCCCTGGCCGACCAGCACGTCGCGCACCTGCGCGTCGTCGACCACGACCACGAGGAGGACATCGATGTTCTCCGCGAGCTCACGGCCGCTCTCGTAATGGCGCGCGCCCAGCGCCGAGAACTCGGCCACCACCTCGGGACGACGGGCGATGAACCCGAGAGGTATCCCCGCGGCGATCAGCCTGCGGGCCATGGGAGCACCTTGGTCCCCGAGGCCGATGATGCCAATCCGATCTTCGCCCACGTTTGGTCAGCCCCTATCGGCCGAAGTTTGCGGCACCGCCCAGACCAGCGGGAGCGACTCGATGCTGAGCACGCCGGCCTTGAACGACAGCCGGGCGCCCGGCGCGATCGCGTAGTCGGGGATGCGCTCATGCCATTTGGTGAGTGCGGTCGCCAGCTCCGGCCGGGCCAGGTGGATGCCCAGGCAGCGATGCGCGGCCAGCCCGAAGGCCATGTGCGGGTTGACCGGGCGGTCGAGCCGTGCCCGCCCGGCGTCGGCGAATGCGTCAGGATCGCGATCGGCGCACGCGGTCGACACGACGACGCGATCGCCCGCCCGCATCGCGGCACCGTGGAAGTCGGTGTTCTTCGTGACCCGCCGGCGCGGATCGGTGATCGAATACATCCGCAGGAACTCCTCGACCGCTCTCTCGGCCAGCGCCGGGTCCGCCAGCAGGGCCGCCCGCAGCTCCGGTTGCAGCGCCAGGTGCCGCAGCGACCAGGTGATGAGCGACGGAACGGTGTCCAGGCCGCCCAGGAATACCGTCGACGCCAGGTTGACCGCGTCGTCCATCGATATCGGGTCGTCTCCCGTCGTCGCCGTCGCGATCGCGGTGAGGAGGTCGCCGCCCGGATCGGACAGCTTGGCCTGCAGGTGGCGCGCCACGATCTCGCGGATGCGCGCCCACGCCGCCGGCTGCTCCTTGCGGTCGTGGTGCCACTTGTGCGTCCAGAAGATGAACTCCGGCCGGCCGTCCTCCGGCATTCCGAATAGCTCGAGGAAGATCGCGAGCGGGAACACCTGGGCGAACTCCGCCACGACGTCGCAGTGCCCGGCCGCGGCGAACCGGTCAAGGATCGCCTCGCATGTCCGTTCCATGTGCGGCCTGAGCGGCTCGATCACCGTAGGCGACATGCGCGGGATCAAGATCTTCCGGTACCGCTGCACCGTCGGCGGATCGGCGAAGCTCGGCAGCAGCGGCTGGTCGAGTACCACCCATGGGACGGCGGCGTCGATGGCGGAGAATGTCGCGGGGTCTTGCTGCACCTCGCGGGCGTCCTGGAACCGGGTGACAACCCAGTAGCCGCCGCCGGCGTCCGCGCCGTCCTCGAACCAGAACGGGGGTCGGCTGCCGATCTGCTCGATCAGCGAGAACGGATCGGTGTCGCTGGAACCGCTCGACGGCAGGTACGTCCCCGCCGGCTGCCGCACCGCAGTGTCTGCTTCCATCATCGGGCGCCTCTCGCTCGCTTCCCGGTTCCATCATGGTCAAAAAATTACTCGACGTCTATATCAATAACGGTTATGGTGGTCGTGAGCCGAGAGCCCTCGCCGATGGCCGATGTGTTAACGCCTGCAGGAAGGGATCCGCGTGGACTGGCAGCTGACCGCGGAGCAACGCCTGGCCCGGGAGACCTGTCGGCGTGTGCTCGAACAGCACTGCCCGCTGTCGCGAGTGCGGGAGCTCATCGGCGACCCGGTGGGCTATGACCAGGAGACCTGGACACGGGGCGGTGCCCTGGGCTGGTACGGCATGGCCGTGCCGGCCGAGTACGGCGGCGCGAGCGTTTCGGCCGAACCGCTGGTCGACCTCACGATCGTGGCGGAGGAACTTGGCCGCATGGTGCACCCCGGCCCGTTTGCGTCCACGAACCTCGTCGCGGCTGCCCTCGCGCGGTGCGGGTCGGCGGACCTGCGGCAGCGCTACCTGCCCGCCCTCGTGACAGGAGATGTGATCGGGACCTGGGCCGGGGCGCCAGGGACGCCCGGGGCGCCAGGGACCGCGAGCATCACCGCGTCGGCGGCGCCGAACGGCTATGTTCTCCACGGGATCAGCCGGTACGTGGTGGACGCGCCGGCCGTCGGCGTCCTGCTGGTGACCGCGTCGCTGTCCGGCCGCCCGGTCCAGTTCCTGCTGCCGGCGCCTGCCCCCGGAGTGCGGATCGAGCCGCTTGAGTGCCTTGACCTGGCACGACGTACCGCCACCGTCAGCTTCGACGGTGCCGTCGCGGACGCGGCCGCGGCGATGTGCACCGACCACGACGGCCGCGGCTGCGTGGAGCGCCAGCTGCAGCTGGCGCTCGTCCTGCAGTGCGCGGAGACGGTCGGCGTTGCCGATCGCGGGCTCGAGCTGACCGTCGCCTACACCAGGGACCGGGTCGCGTTCGGTCGCCCGATCGGCTCCTACCAGGCGCTGAAACACCGCATGGCCGCGCACCGGATTCGCCTCGAAGGCGCGTTCGCCGTCACCGCGTACGCCGCCAGGGCCGTCCAGCACGAACAGCCAGACGCGGCGGTGGCCGTGCGCGCGGCCAAGGCCTTCGTCGGCAAGTGGGCCACAACCATCTTGCACGACTGCGTCCAGCTGACCGGCGGCCTGGGGATGACCTGGGACTACGACCTTCACCTGTATTTCCGCCGGGCGATCAGCAATGAGCAGCTGTTCGGCAGTCCCGACGAGCATTGCCGCTCGCTGGTGGACCTCGTCGCGGGATGGGCGGCGTGATGGCAGCGGAGAGCCTCGGCGCGTACCGCGAACGCGTCCGCGCGTGGCTGTCCGGACACGTGCCCCGCCGGGCGCCGCACGAGCCGTACCTTGAGTGGCATCCGGCCGCCGTCGCCCGCGACCGCGCGATCCAGCGGACGTTGTGGGCCGGGCGCGTCACCGGGCCATCGGTGCCGGTCGAGTACGGCGGCCTGGGCCTCACCGCGGAGCACGAGGACGTGCTGCGGGAGGAGGCCGCGACGTACCGGATGCCCGAGGTGTTCGGCAACGCGTTCAACATCGTGATCCCGACGCTGCTCACCCACGCCAGTGCGCGGCTCAAACGCGAGCACATCCCGCGCATTCTCAACGGCGATCACATCTGGTGCCAGCTGCTGTCCGAGCCGAGTGGCGGGTCAGACCTCGCCGGGCTGCTGACCCGCGCCGAACGCGATGGCGACAGCTGGCGAATCCACGGCGCCAAGATCTGGACGACCGGCGGAAACTACTCCGACTACGGTATCTGCCTGGCCCGCACGGACCCGACCGTGCCCAAGCACGCAGGCCTCACCATGTTCGTCGTGCCGATGGCGTCCCCCGGCATCGACATCCGCCCGCTCACGCTGACCGACGGCACGCAGTACTTCTGCCAGGAGTTCCTCGACGACGTCGTGGTACCGCGGGAGCAGGTCGTCGGCGGCGTGAACGACGGCTGGCGGGTCGCGCGGACGGTCATGAAGAACGAGCGAACGGCCATCGGCCGCGGCTGGCACCTCGGCAGCCATCAGGGCGGCACCGACGGCGGGCTTGCGGTCGATCGCGGCCTCCTGAACCTCGCAGCCGCCCGTGGCATCGAGGGCGATTCGCACGTCCGCACTCTGATCGGGGAAAGCTGGACGCTGTCGATCGTGCAAGCCCTCCTTGTCAGACGGGTGACCGCGGCAATGCGGGCCGCCGCGATGCCACCGACCGCGGCCGCGCTGCTTAAGGGCATGAGCGGGCTCGCCGACATTCGCCGCGGCGAGATCGGCACGCAGGTGGCCGGCCCCCGGGCCGTGGCCTGGACGCCAGCGGAGGGGCACGTCTGGGGCATGAACCGGCTGTGGAGTCACGGGATCGGCGGCGGCACTACCGAGATGCAGCTGAACGCGGTAGCCGAGCGGGTGCTCGGGTTGCCGAAGGAACCCCGCGACGACCGCGACGTCCCGTTCAATCAGCTGCGGCAGAACACCGTCCCGCGCCCGTTCGGACCCGCGGCCGGCACCGGCACTGACATCGGCGCCGGCACCGGCACCGGGCCCACGTCGGCGAGCGGCGCCCGGGCGGCGGCGGTGCGGCCATGACCGAGCTGCGCTTCGACGGCCGCGTCGTCGTGGTCACCGGCGGCGGCCGGGGCATGGGCTATTCCCATTGCCGGGAGTTCGCCGCGCGCGGCGCCCAGGTCGTGGTAAGCGACAACGGCGC
The DNA here is from genome assembly GCA_030038035.1 of Trebonia sp. The sequence goes on along the minus strand of JASHPP010000007.1, from coordinate 5,527 downwards.
CGGGATCGCCGGGGAGGGGCATGACGCGACCGTCGCCGAAGAGGTGGCGGCCGAGATCCGCCGCGACAACGGCCGGGCGGTGGCCTACACCGCCGATCTGGCCACCGAGGACGGCGCGCGCGGCGCCGTGCGGTGCGCGATCGAGAACTTCGGCCGGGTTGACGCCCTGGTTCACAACGCCGGGCTGTCACTGGGCGGGGTGCCCTTTGACCACGAGCGGCGCGAGCACTTGCAGAAACTGCTCGACATCAACATCTTCGCCGGCTGGGCGATGCTGGACGAGGCTTGGCCGGTGCTGCGGGCGCAGCACTACGGGCGCGTGGTGCTGGTCGGTTCGACCTCGATGTACGGGATCTCGCGCAACGCCTTCTACAGCGCCGCCAAGGCGGCGTACGTCGCGATGGCGCATTGCCTTGCCGAGGAAGCGCTCGAACACGGCATCCGGATCAACGTGCTCCTGCCCAGCAGTGCCAGCCGGCTGGCGGAAGCGATGCCAGAGTCGGAGTTCAAGCGGTGGATCCTGACCAGCCTGCGTCCAGATCAGACCTCGGCCGTGGCGCTGTACCTCGCCCACGAGCAGTGCGCGGTCACCGGCCAGTCCCTGACCGCCGCCGGCGGCCGGGTGGCTCTGTCGGTGTTCGCCGAGACTTCCGGCTATGTCAGCCCAGGCCTGACGGCCGAAGACGTCCGGGACCACATCGACAGGATCACGTCCACGACTGGGCTCACCGCCTTCGCCACGTACGCTGAGTCGGTCGCCGTGCTCATGCGCGACCTCGGCTTCACCCCGTCCGAACAGGTCGGCGACGTGGCCGCGCGCACCCTCGGCAGGCCAGGCAGCCAGGCCGGGCGATCATGACCGCGGTCGAGTTCGAGGACGTGCTTGAGCCCGGGCTTGAGATCATCGACGCCCACCACCACCTGTGGGGACCCGGTGTTCCGTGGGAGCCCTCGACCTATCTGCTCGACGACTTCGCCGCCGACCTCGAGACTGGCCACCGGGTCACCGCGACGGTTTACGTCGAATGCCATTCGCGGTACCGCCCGGACGGCCCGGCCGAGTTGCGGCCAGTAGGCGAGACCGAGTTCGCCGTCGCCGTGGCGGCCGCGGCGGCCGCGCGCGGCATCGCGACGCGGATCGCCGCTGGTATCGTCGCGCACGCCGACCTCACCGTCGGCGACGCCATCGACGCTGTACTCGACGCCCATGAAGAAGCCGGGAAGGGACGGCTGCGCGGCATCCGGCACATGGTTGCTCCACCGCTGCACAAACCGGCAGAAGATCCGGGTTTGCTGCGCGATCCGGGCTTCCGGCGCGGCCTGGCCCGGCTGGCCGCACACGGGCTTTCCTTCGAGGTGTACGCGCTGCAGACGCAGCTGGGCGATGTCGTCGCTGCCGCCCAGGCGGTGCCGGAGTTGACGTTCGTGATCGACCATCTCGGGGGGATCTTCGGGCTCGGCGAGTTGGCTGGGCGGCACAACGAGCTGTGGCCCCGCTGGCGGGCCGACATCGTCGCGCTTTCGCGGCTCCAGAACACGTACCTGAAGCTCAGTGGCCTCGGCACGGAATACGCCGGCTTCGGCTGGCACGAGCGCAGAACGCCCCCGTCGTCGGCACAGATCGCCGACGAGACCAGGAAATACTACGCGCACGCCATCGAGTGCTTCGGCGTACGGCGTTGCCTATTCGCGAGCAACTTTCCGCCGGACCGGCTCGCTGGTTCCTATCGCACGTTGTGGAACGTATTCAAGCGCATCGCCGACGGCTGCTCCCGTGACGAGAAAGCGGCGCTGTTCCACGGCACGGCAGCGGCACTCTACCGCCTGAGCTCGGCTGACACCGCCTGGGCGACGGCGTGACACGGCCGGATCGCGCAGTCGGCCGTCGAAGTCCAGGGCCGTGACCGCGGCGGCCGCGTGCTGCCGCGGGACGAGGTCGGCGAGACCGATCTAGCCGGTCGAGATCGCGAACTGCCGCGGGCACGAGTCGGCGGCCGGTCAGGTCATGTACGCCCCGCCGTTGAGGTGCACGGTCTGGCCGGTGATCCAGGAGGCCCGGTCCGAGGCCAGGAACGCGACCAGGTTGCCGACGTCCTCGGGCGTGCCCAGGCGGCGCATCGGGATCGCCCCGGCCGCCGCCGGGTCGGCCGGGGCGCCCCGAAGGAACGACATCGTGCCGAGGGCCACCGCGTTGACGGTAACCCCGAACGGCCCGCTTTCCAGGGCCACATGCCGCAGGAACCCTTCAAGGCCGCTCTTGGCCGCGCCGTAGACCGACAAACCGTTGTGACTGCCGGTGCGAGAGGCGTAGGACGATATCGCGATAATCCGTCCCCATTCGCGGTCGCACATGCCTCCGAGTACGGCATGCGTTCCGTACATCGCGGCATAGAGGTTGAGATCGATCCAGGCCGGCCACTGGTCCGGATCGGAGTCGAGGAACTTGACGCCCTCCACGTTCACAGGCATCCCGGCGGCGTGCACGTAGACGTCGACCGGCCCGAGAGCCTCGACGGCGGTATCGACCATCCGCCGCACGGACTCACGATCGGTTACGTCGCCGGGCGCCGCGGCCGTCGGCCCGCCGACGGCCCGCAGCTCGACAGCCACCGTCCTGGCCGAGTCCGGGTCGAGGTCATTGACGGCAACGGCCGCCCCGGCCGCCGCGAGCGCGGTCGCGACGCCGCGGCCGATCGTGCGGCCCGCACCCGTGACCAGGGCAACCCGTCCGGTCAGCTCATTCACGCCGGGTGCTCCTCTCGGGCGACGGGGGAACTGATCGGCCAGGTCGCGGTGGCGGCGGTAGTCAGGGAAAGGCGCGACAGCCGACGCTGCCATGGTATGCCTGCATGGCAGCGATGAGCGGCAGCGGTGCATCGTGCAGGCAGTGTGCAGACGCGCGAGGACGACCCTGACCGTGGGGGAACGAGCCGTCCAAGCCAGGTACGGTCCTTCATCTATCCCGAACGAACCGTGCGGTCTCCCGCGCCCACGACGGCTCTGCTTCGCCTGCTGCGCAAGCATCGAGGCCAGCCATGATCGGTAACCCGCTGGGCACTCGCCGTCCCGAGGCAATCTACGCAATCGCTTGCTCAAGCTATCCCAGGACGTCGCGGCGAAGCTGGGGGAAGACCTTGGAAACCTTGCCCAGGAGGTAGTCGCCGTAGGTGCCGGTGAAGGCCCGCAGGTCCTGGCCGTCCCAGCGCCGCCGGCCGTCGTCCGCGGCGGCGGCCCGGTCAGGCAGCGGCGGCACCTCGGCGGCGAAGCCCGGGTCAAGGAAGAACGGGAAGGAGAGCCGGCCGTGGCCGCTGAGGTTGCGGACCCGGTGCGGCGTCGACCGGTACCAGCCGCCGGTCAGCCGGTCGAGCATGTCGCCGATGTTGCAGACCAGCGTGCCGGGGATGGGCGGGGCATCGATCCAGCCCTCGGGCACGGCGACCTGCAGGCCGCCGCTGTCATCTTGGGCGAGCAGGGTCACCAGCCCGTAGTCGGTGTGCTCGCCCACGCCCCAGTCCCGGGTCCGCGGCGGTGACGGCGGGTAGTGGAAGATCCGGAACAAGATCGTGGGGTCCGCGGTGTACCCGGTGGCGAAGTACCCGCCATCCAGGCCAAGGCTCAGCGCCACCCCGGTCAGCACGGCCTGGCCCAGGCTGGTCAGCGCGTCCAGGTAGGCAAGCACCAGCGGGCGCAGCCGGGGGACCTGCCGCGGGAACAGGTTGCGGCCGTGCAGCGGGACCCCGGCCAGCACCCGCGGGTCATAATCGGGCAGCTCGGCGCCGAAGTACAGGCCCTCCTTCAGGTCTGGCCGCCCGGAGGTGAGCTCGCCGCCGACCGGGAAGTATCCCCGCCAGGCCCGCCCGCCGCGCTCCATGGAAATCTCCAGCTTGTCCGCCAGCGGCAGCGCGAAGAACTCGGCGCTCGCGCTGGCCAGGTCCGCCACCAGCCCGGCTGGCACGCCATGGCCGGTCACGTAGAAAAAGCCGCGCTGGCGGCAGCCCGCCTGGATCTGCCCGGCCACGTCGGCGCGCGCCGCGTCCGGCCCGCGACCCAGCAGCGGGCGCACATCGATGACCGGCAGCACGGCCGGGCCACCCGAACCAGGCACGAGCCCATCCTGCCCGATGCCCGCGGCCGCCGCGACCACCGGCACGGGGGGGAAGTGCCCGCCCTGGTGGTCGGCGCCAGGTCAGGGCAGTTCCTGCCCCGTGGCGATGCCGCCGGTTGCGGCGGAAGAAGGCGCCGGCGGCCCGGATGAGGGCTGCCCGGAAGGGCGGGCGAGCCGGGCGAGGAACGCCGCGGCGACCAGTGCCCAGGCGGCGACCGAGACCCAGAGCATGAACCGGGCAAGGGGTTCCATGAACGCCAGGCGGGCTGCCTTGCCGAAGGTGAACGTCGCGACGCTGTACATGCCGAGGGGGAAGACCACGCTCCACAGGCTGGGCTCGTAGGTGAGTGGCCAGTGCCGCCGGATGTGCCGCCAGAACCCGACGATGATCAGCAGCGGGATCCACCATGTGCCGAACGCCCACAGGGTGAACGTGAACCCCTCGGTGAACGCGGCGGTCACCCGTACGACCGGAATGTGCGCGGGCAGGCCGAGGTCCCTGGCACCCCCCAGTACCGAGATCGCGGTGGCGCCCATCAGGATCCAGTAGGGTGGCCCGGCCGTGGCCGGTGTCATCGGGACTGTCAGCCAGCGCAGCATGATCAGCGTCACGACGACCAGGTAGAGCATGAGCCCGACGCTCCACAGTCCGATAGCGACCGGGGCGAGCAGCGCGGACTGCGATGGCCAGGCCGCGACCAGGATCGCCGCCGCCAGGCCCAGGGACTGGGTGGCGACGATCCACAGCAGCCAGGTTCCGTTGACGCCGCCGAGCACCGAATCCCGTGTCCGGGCAAGCAGCAGGCTGGCCGGCACTCCGTAGGTCAGTATCAGCCACACGGCGGCGGCGATCCCGCCCAGGACGGCGGTCACCACGGGGTGACCGGCGAACGCGAACCGGACCCCGAGCACGTCCAGGCCGGCGGTAATGGTGAAGAAGCCGAACACCCGGTTCGGCTCCCTGACATCGGCGGCGACCTGAGCACGGAAGAACGTCAGCCGTGCGGCCAGCGCGGCGCCAAGCACGACCAGCCCGGCGCACGCGGCGGCCAGGAAGGCCAGGGACAGCCACGACGGCCCGAGCAGGAGCGTCCCGGTAGAGATGATCCCGGTGGCCATGACGAACGCGAAGTAGCCGGGGTTCAGGTCCCGGACGGCCGCTGCCGCGCGGCCCGCGGGTTGCGCCTGCTTGTCGGCATTGGTGCTCACGACGGCGATCGCTCCCGGAATTGCCGGCGGTCTAGTAGCGGACGCCGATCTTGCGCCAGCGGCGGCCGCTGGTGCCTGGCTCGGCCGGATGGGTCGCGACGCGGCCGCGGTAGACGATGTAGGGGCGCCACAGGTACCACAGCGGGGCGCTCCAGGCGTGCACCAGCCGGCTGAACGGCCAGACCGCCCAGATCAGCCACGCGGACGCCGCGT
>JASHPP010000547.1 GCA_030038035.1 Trebonia sp. | reverse complement strand
GGGCCTCCCGCTGCAGCCGTCACGGACGTCGTGCCCGCCTATGGGACGCTTCGACCGTCAGTGTGCCAGCGGCGGGCTTCGGGCGCTAGTGAGCCGGTCCCCGGTTGCGGGGTCAGCGTGCAGTCGCCTGCCCCGGCCCCGCGCTGTCCCGGCTGCCCCGGGTGCGGCGCGGTGTCCCCCGCCGCCGCGCCCCGCGTGCACCCTGCGCCCCCCTGCGTCGCGCGCCCGGCGGGATGCCTGAATTAACTGCCCCGGGGATGAGGCATGACGCTTGACTCAGGCATCTGCGCGCGGCGGTCGCGGCTGCCCGGCGCGGGTACCCGCGGATGAGCCGGATCTGTGCCCGGCCGTGACCCCCGCCGTCCCCTGCCGCCCGTGCCGCTGGCGTGCCCGCCCGGGGGATGCGCTTGATGATCATGGGCCGGAGGTGACCGCGGGCGGTCCCGTTTGACCCGTGATCATAGTCCATGGGCGGTTTCCGGGGGGTGGTTCACGGCTGGACGGGGAAATGTCGGCTATGTGCCCGCCGCTGGCGGGGTTGACCCGTGACCTGCCCTGCGCCGCAAAGGGGCCAGCGGCCACGGCTGGCACCTTCTGTGACCGAAGACGGCTCACGTGGTGACCGCAGAACTCACGGCCGGCTCACTAGGTGGCCGGAGCCACCGCGAGCCAGAACCGCAGGCCGATCTCGTCGTCGCTGTGCTCATGCCAGCCGCCACCGTCCGCACCAGGCCCCTCGCCGGGCCCGAATGAGATCGCCAGCACCTCGCCGGCGATCATCTCCGCGTGCCGGGCGAGCGCGGCTGCCACCTCCTGATCGGAGGAGGACCAGCGCAGCTCGATCCGGTCGGTCACGTCGAGGCGGTCGGTCTTCCGCGCCTCCTGGATGAGCCGGACCACCTCGCGGGCCCAGCCCTCGGCGCGCAGCGCCGGCGACACGGCCAGGTCGAGCGCCACGGTCTCGCCGCCGGCGGTGGCGACGCCCCAGCCTTCAAGCGGCGTCTGCGTCACCACCACGTCCTCGTCCGTGACCGGCACGGTGCCGAGCGAAGGCACCTCGACGGACGCCGACCCGGCCGCGACCGCATGCGCGAGCGCGGCGGGGTCCACGGCGACGATCGCGGCGGCGACCGCCTGGGTCGCGGCGCCGAAGCGGCGGCCAAGCGACCGGAACTGCGGCTTGACCGCATAGCTGACCAGCTCCCCGCCCGCGGCGTCCAGCGGCTCAAGCTCGTGCACGTTGAGCTCCTCGGCCACCAGCGCGCGCAGCGCCGAGGGCAGCGCGGCGAACCCCGCCGCGCCGACCAGCGCCCGCGACAGCGGCTGCCTGGTCCGCACCGCGGCGGCCGACCGTGCCGACCGGCCCAGCTCGACCAGCCGCCGGGCCAGCGCCATCTGCTCGGACAGCGACTCGTCGACCAGCGAGGCATCGTGCGACGGCCACGCCGACAGGTGCACCGACTCAGGCGCGTCGCCGGGCCGCAGGACGCCCCATACGTAGTCGGCGAGGAACGGCGTGATCGGCGCCATCAGCTTGGTGAGGACGACAAGCGCCTCGTGCAGCGTCGCGAACGCGGCCGCGCCGTCCGACGACCCTGGCCCGTCCCAGAACCGCCGCCGCGACCGCCGCACGTACCAGTTCGACAGGTCGTCGATCAGCGCGGCTAGCCGCCGCCCCGCCGCCGCGGTGTCGAACGCCTCGAGCAAGGCGGTCACGTCGCGCACGCACCCGTGGAGCTCCGACAGCAGCCAGCGGTCAAGCAGCGGCCGCTCGCCGGGCGGCGGCGCCGACGCGGCGTCCTCCGGTACCCACGCGGCCCCGCCAGGCGATGACGCGTTCGCGTACAGCACCAGGAACGACACCGTGTTCCAGTAGGTGAGCAGCACCTTCCGCACGATCTCGTCGAGCACAGAGGGCCCGATCCTGCGCTGTCCCCACGGGGACCCGGACGCCGCGAAGAACCAGCGCACCGCGTCCGCGCCGCGGGAGTTCAGCAGCCCCATCGGCTCCATCACGTTGCCGAGGTGCTTGGACATCTTGCGGCTCTGCTCGTCCACGACGTGCCCGAGGCACACCACGTTCTCGTAGGACGATCGGCCGAATACCAGCGTCCCGACCGCCATCAGCGAGTAGAACCAGCCGCGCGTCTGGTCGATCGCCTCGCAGATGAACTGGGCCGGGTACGCCTGCTCGAATTCGGCCAGGTTGCGCAGCGGCGCGCCGTGCTGCGCGAACGGCATCGATCCCGAGTCGAACCAGGCGTCGATCACCTCGGGCACCCGCGACGCGGAAAGCCCGCACGACGGACACGGGAACGTGACCGTGTCCACGTACGGCCGGTGCGGGTCAAGCCCGGACAGGTCCTGTCCCGCCAGCCCGCCAAGCTCGGCGATCGAGCCGACGCACGTCAGGTGGCCGGACGGGCACTCCCACAGCGGCAGCGGCGTGCCCCAGTACCTGGTTCGCGACAGCGCCCAGTCGACGTTGTTGCGCAGCCACTCGCCGTACCTGCCGTTCTTGATCGTGACCGGCTGCCAGTTCGTCCTCTCGTTCTCCGCGAGCAGCTCATCCTTGATCGCGGTGGTCCTGATGTACCAGGACGGCAGCGCGTAGTACAGCAGCACGGTCCTGCACCGCCAGCAGTGCGGGTAGCTGTGCGCGTGCATCTCGGAGCGGAACAGCAGCCCGCGCGCGGCCAGGTCCGCGGTCAGCGGCCTGTCCGCGTCCTTGAAGAACATGCCGCCGACCAGCGGCAGCCCGTCCTCGAACCGCCCGTCGGGGCGGACCGGGTTCACCACGGGCAGCCCGTAGGCGCGGCTCGTCTCCATGTCGTCGGCGCCGAAGGCGGGGGCCAGGTGGACCAGCCCGGTGCCGTCGTCCGTGGTGACGAAGTCGCCGGCCACGACGACGTGGGCGTCTGGAATGTCCACCAGCGCGAACGGCCGCCGGTACCTCGCCCCGAGCAGCTCAGCTCCGCGCACCGTGGCCAGGATGTGCCAGCCTTCGCCGAGCACCCGCGCGTACAGTGCCTCGGCCACCACGACCTTGTCCCCGGCTGTCTTTCCGGGGGGAACGTCCCCCCGGAACCCCCCGGACCTCCGCGCGACCACGTACTCGACCTCAGGGTGGACGGCGACCGCGGTGTTGGACACCAGCGTCCACGGCGTCGTCGTCCAGACAAGCAGGTCGGCTCCGGCCAGGTGCCTGCTGGCGCCGGCCGGGACCTCGGTCAGCGGGAACCGGACCGTCACCGAGGGGTCGGTGACCTCCTGGTACACGTCCGCCTGCCCCATCTCGTGGTCGGACAGCGGGGTGCCGCACCGCGGGCAGTACGGGCTGATCCGGAAGTCGCGGACAAGCAGGCCCTTGTCGAAGATAGTCTTCAGCGCCCACCACGCGGACTCCACGTAGTCGGGGTCCATGGTCCGGTAGGCGTCGGACAGGTCGATCCAGTAGCCCATCCGCTCGGTGAGCGCGGAGAAGGCGTCCACGTGCCGCAGCACGGACTCCCGGCACCGCTCGTTGAACTCGGCGACGCCGTAGGCCTCGATGTCCTTCTTGCCGGACAGGCCGAGTTCCTTCTCCACGGCGACCTCAACCGGCAGCCCGTGGCAGTCCCACCCGGCCTTGCGCTTGACGTGGAACCCCTGCATGGTCTTGAAGCGGGGGAACAGGTCCTTGAAGACGCGCGCCTCGATGTGGTGCACGCCCGGCATCCCGTTCGCGGTCGGCGGGCCCTCGTAGAAGGTCCACCGCGGGCCGCCTTCTGTCTGCTTCAGCGATGCCTCAAACGTCCGCGCCCGGTTCCACCGGGCCAGCATCTCGTGCTCGATCGCGGGGAAATCCGCCTGGGCCAGTGCCGGCATCGCCCCGCCCGGCTTCCGCTCGACGGCGTGCGCTGCCGCGGCTCCTTTCGCCGTCGGCGCAGACCAGCCGGCCTTTCCCGTTGGCACAGACCGGCCGGCCTCGTGCCCCCCACCCACATCCGACATCTCGGGTCGCCCTCCAGCGTCCGCGTTAGCTTCGCCGGAGGGACGAGGCACGCTCGCGCGCAACCCCGCGGTACCACCCTCCTTGGCCGACAGTCGCCACGGTCCGTTCGGCCCACTCGAATGTGCCTTGCCAGTTCTACTGAGCAGCGGCGTAACCAGCCGCAGCCTTTCTTCCGGCCGCTCAGGGGTGATCTGGTCCGCGGCGCACGCACCCGGGCTCGCACCATCCCCGGGTCGCTCCTCGCAGCATTCCGCGGCAGCTGTCCCCATCGTCGCGGCACCAGGATAGCCGAACGTGCCCACCCGAGCCGAACGGGTTTACCGCAGCAGCCGGCCGTGCTCCTCCTGCCGGCACAAACCAGCCGGGGCTTCCTGTTGTGCAAACCAGTCGGCGTTTGCAGGCCGGGCCGCCGGGTCGTATCCTCCGTTGACTGTCTGATTCGACGATCCGCAAAAGGTGAGGCCCGACATGACCACCGCGCCGCGCTCGAGCGCCGCCGACCTTCCGGTGCGGCCCGGTGAGGAGCCGTGGACCGAGGCCGAGCTCGAAGAGGTCCGCGCCGAGCTCGAGGCCGAGGCGGCCGGCCTGCGCGAGGAGATCGGCCAGGCGGAGTCGCAGATCGCGGCGCGCCTGGGCGACGCGGTCGCCGAGGCAGGGGACGACGAGGCCGACGCGAGCAGCAAGCTGTTCGAGCGCGAGCATGAGCTGGCCATCACACGTAACACGCGGGAGCTGCTCGAGCAGACCGAGCACGCGCTCGCCAGGATCGATGCGGGAACATATGGAGTGTGCGAATCGTGCGGCAGGCCGATAGGGAAGGCGCGGCTCCTGGCGTTCCCGCGGGCGACTCTGTGCGTGGAATGCAAGCAGCGCCAGGAGCGCCGCTGAGCTCCCCGGACGCCCCAGACGCCCCGGACGCCCCGGGCGCCTCCGGGGCGAGCGTGCGCCGGCGGCGGATCGGCGTGCTCGTCGGCGTCGCCGCCTTCGTGCTTGCCGCGGACGCCATCACCAAGGCCATCGTGGTGGTGCACCTGCGGTACGGACAGCAGGTGCACCTGATCGGCAACGTGCTGATGCTCAACCTGCTGCGCAACTCGGGGGCCGCGTTCAGCGTCGGCACCGGGAACACGATCGTGTTCACGGCGATCGCCGTCGTGGTGGCCGTCTACATCGTCCGCACCGCGCG
>JASHPP010000546.1 GCA_030038035.1 Trebonia sp. | reverse complement strand
GAATGGAGTGGCATCCATAACCACGAACGACCACGGACATACCGACGCCGCGCTGGTGCGGCGGTTCAGGCAGGCTGCCACGAAACCGGCACGCGCGGCGGCGTTCGACCGCGTGGTCCGCGAGCATCGCGACGCCGTGCTCGGCCGCTGCGCCGAACGGCTGTGGCCCAACGCCGACGCCGCGGTCGCCGCGGCCCATGACGCGTTTATCGTCGGCTACCTGGCGATGGGCGATCCCGCCAAGCTGGCGCACCCGGAGCGGCTGCGGGACTGGCTGCTCGGCATCGCCGACTATGTGGATCTCGCGTCCGGGCTGCCCGCCGGGGTCGATGCCGTCAACTGGGGGGCGCTGCAGGCCGGCATCGCCGCGCACGCGCCGCATAAGGCCGACACGCGGGGTTTCGCGGCGCGGCGGGCGTCGTTGCGGGGCTGGCTGGAAGAGATCGTGGCCACGCTGCCCGAACCCCGGCAGCAGATGTACGACATGTTCGTGCGCAGGGCCATGGACAGCCGCAGCGCGGCGATCGAACTGGGCACCGACCCCGCCGCGGCCCGGCGGCTGCGCCGGGAGAACCGCGACGCGATACTGCGCGCTTTCGAGGTCACCGCGCACGCGGCCGCCGAAGCCGACCCGGACCCGCTGGGCGGTGAGGCTGGCGGGTGCTGGGAACTGCGGCGGCTGCTGGCTGACGGCCTGCGCGATAGCGGCATGCCAGGGGGCGTCCGGTGGGACAGCATGGTGTTGCCCGCTGACCTGCGGCTAGGCGTGACGTCCCATGTCAGCGACTGCGACGTCTGCCGCGACCGGCGTGCCGACTGCATGGCGCAGTGGGCGCCGGAGCTGCTGCCGATCCTGGCGGGCGCCGAACTGAACGAGCAGGTCATCGACGATCTGCGGACGATCCCCGAGCCAGCGCGACCCCGCCGCTGGGGCCGGGCGGGGCCGGGTCCCGCAGGCGTGCTGGCGTAGTGGCTCTGGTCGGGCTGGTCGTGGTCTTGTCGCCGCTCGGCTTCGTGCGGCCGGGGTTCCTGCTGAGCGGGGCGGCGTCCGCACAGCAGCCCGGGCCGCTCCCGGGTCAGCCTTCGTCATCGCCCACGTCACCGTCTGCCTCGCCGACTTCCGCTTCCCCGTCGGCGAGCTCACCCTCACAGTCCTCGCCGGAGCCGACCCCGGCTCCGTCCACGGCGCCGCCGTCAGCCACAGAGCCGTGCACATCGGCCGCGAGCTAGTGCGTGTCCGGGTATCGGTCCTTACTGGCCGGTCTTGGTTTTGATGAGCGGCGCGTCCCGCGACAGCTCCCGGAACCCCAGGCCGTAGTACAGCCCGCGCGCCCGGGGATGCCCCGGCGCACCCAGGCAGACGACCGTCGCGTGAGTGGCCCCGGCCGTCCGCGCCAGGTGCATCCCGTGCAGCATCATCGCCCTTGCCAGCCCGAGCCGCCGGTAGTCCGGGTGCGTCCCGACCGGCTCGAACTCGACGGTCTTGTTCGCTGTGTCGAGCCACATGATCGTCGAGGACGCCATTGTCCCGTCCGGCGCCTCCACCAGGACGTGCAGGTCGGCGCGATAGGCCGCCGTCTGCCGGACATCCTCATAGCTTTGCGCCGTGTATGCCGACGGAGCCCAGGCATCCACATGGGCCCGGACCGCGGCCTCCGGTCCGGCCTCGCCGGCGGAGCAGAACCGGAATCCGGCCGGCAGCACCGGCTGCTCCACGTCGGTGAGGTCCCGCTCGTTGAGCTGAGTCCAGTCGCCGGTGTCGCCGAGCGCCGCCACGTCGGTCTCATAGCCGTGCGCCGCCCATCGCGCCAGGGCGAACTCTTCTGCGGCCGTCGGCAGCACCCTGCGCTCAAGGCCTGCCGCCACACCGTCGTACCACTCGATCACTTCGTCGACCAGTTCGGTGTGGCCGGGATGAACCTGGTAACTCAGAGAGGCGCCGGTGACGTCCGTGACCGACCCGTCATTGCGCCTCACCTGGTGCGGAAGAAACGCCCAGCCCCACGCCACCAGTTCGTCACCGGAGAACCACAGCCTGCGCGGCCAGGTCGCGCCGTAGGCGGCGCGCCCCTTGCCCCAGACCCAGGCCAGCTCCCCGTACGAAGCGTCGGCGCTGATCAGGTCCGGGCGGATGGCGGTGACGCGCTGCGCCAGACCCTGCATGAGCGGTATGTCTGCGGCGGTCAGCAGCTCGAAGTCCGTCATGGTGCGCCACTGTGCCACGGCCGTGCAAAGCAGTCGAACCGTTTTCCCGAGCGCCGACCGCGAGCGCCCAGACGGGGCAAATCTGCTACCAGTAGTTTGGGCATGGGTAGCGCCCAAACTCGATTTGCCCTGGGCCTTTGGATAATCGGTTTGTGACCGGGCGCAGGCCGGGGACGATGGCCGGGTGGAGTTGCCGAAGGCGAGTTACCTCGTGTGCGCCAGCCCGCGCAGTGGCACCGAGCTGCTGTGCCGCTGCCTGGCCGCCACGGGCGTCGCCGGCTGCCCGCGGGAGTACTTCCTGGCCGAGGATCCTGCCAGGCTTCCGGACTGGGGGTTCTGGGAGGAGGGGCCGTTCGCTGCCGGTCATGACGTGAGCGACAGGGAGAGCTACCTGTCCCTTGTGTACCGGCTGGGCAGTACTCCCAACGGCGTGTTCGGCGCCAAGATCCACTGGAACACCCTGCGATGGGCGCTGGCGAAGTTTTCGGAGCTGCCCCGCTTCGCCGGCCTGGACCGGGCCGCGATCCTC
>JASHPP010000545.1 GCA_030038035.1 Trebonia sp. | reverse complement strand
AGCAGGACGAGCGGCACGCAGAACACGATCTGCAGCAACTGCCCGGCGACCAGCCCCGCCGCCGCCACCTTCAGCCGCCCCACGGCGAACATCACCCGCGAGGCGTTGGTGATCACCGCGTAGCCGACCAGGCCGGGCGCGAACAGGGCGAAGCCCCCGATGAGCTGCGACACCTGGTCCGGCTGTTTCGCGAGGAGGTGCGCGGCGGGCAGGCAGACCGCGGCCATCACGGCCGTGCCGAGCCAGGACATGAGCACGACCGCGCGGGTCGACCCCGCGCAGGTGCGGTCGAACGTCTCCCCATCGGTCGCCGACAGCACGGGGAACGCGCTGGTGACGATCGACAGGGCAAGCACGGCGTAGATGGACGTGTACACCAGCCAGGCGTAGTTGAACATGACGAGCGCGCCCGTGTCGCCGTGCCCGTTGGCGAGGTCGATGTTCACCACCGTGTCCACGTCACTGGCCAGGAACTCAAGGACCCCGACCAGCGCGAGGCCGCCCGCCAGCCGGATGACCCCGGGCGGGAACCGCAGTGCCGGCCGGAGCCTGAGGCGAAGCCGCCACGTCGGCGGGAGCACCACGATGACCAGCATGGCGATGTTCAGCGTGGTCCCCACCGACAGCACCAGCTCGGCCGCGAGCGGGGTGCTGGCCAGCGGCAGCCCCTTGTCCAGGGACGGGAAGGCGAGATAACAGCAGATCAGCACCACGTTGGCGAGTACCGGGGCCAGCGTCGGGCCCGTGAACCTGCGGTACGCCTGCAGCAGCCCGAAGAGCACGACCGACAGCCCGTACAGCAGGACCTGGGGCGCGAACACGACGAGCATGCTGTGGGTGATGGCGACCATCTCGGCGTGCGCGCAGCTCGAGTTGGGGTTGGCCGGCATGAGCAGCGAGGCGATCGGGCCCGCCGTCGCCACCACGATCGCGGTCAGCGGCACGAGGATGACGACGGCCCAGGTCAGCAGGGCGGAAGAGATCTGCTCGACGCGCGCCTTCTGCGCGGGGTCGATGCCCGCCCGCTGCGCCGAACGGGCAAGCACCGGGACCATCGCGCTGGTCAGCGCGCCGCCCAGGGCCAGCTCGTAGATGAGGTTCGGCACCTGGCTGGCGGTCACGTACGCCGTGCCCAGGCAGCCCGCCCCGACGCTTTGCGAGAACACCAGCGTGCGGACCAGCCCGAGCATCCGGGACAGCGTGGTGAGCCCGGCGATGAGCAGTGCGCCCCGTGCGATGCCGGGCGCGATGCCAGGCGCGATGGCCGTCCCGGTGCCCGCCGCTTGCTCGGGCACGTCCTGCGCCGGAGCACGCTGCGCGGACTCGGTCACGCCAGTCTCGTTCGTCGGCACACGCAATCCCCTGCTCTGCTAGCGCGGCGGCCGTGACAACCGGCTTAGAGAGCCCGGATCAGCGGAAGTAGAGACCGCGCGTATACAAGACGCACATTCTCCCCGTCGAGATTACAGGCGAGGCGCCGCAGCGGGCAGCCGGAACCGCGGTCAGCGGCGCACTTGCCCGCACCCAAGGCGGCTACCGTATCGTGATGGGGTGCGCCCTGGGCACGCCTGGCATGTCGGATGGCGCTGGATTGTCGTGCTGACCGGCGTCGCCGTGCTGTGCTGCCTGCCTATCTTGGCCAGCGCGCTCCCGGCGAGCGTGCCGAGGTTCACGCCGCGGCAGCTTGAGAACCTCATCCTCGGCTCCCAGCGCCTGTCGTTCGCCGGTTACGCGGAAAGCGACGCGGACTTCGGCCTCCCGCCGCTGCCCGCGTTCTCCACCGTCACGCCCCTGCTTGACGGGGTAACCCGGATGCGGGTCTGGCAGGCCGCGCCCGACCACTGGCGGGTGGACACGCTCTCCGACGCCGGCGAGAACGACACCTACCAGGTCGGCGACAACACCTTCGTCTGGGACTCGGGCGAGCAGCTGCTCACCGGAATCTACGGCCCCGAGGTCATCCGGCTGCCCAGAGCCGCTGACCTGGTGCCAGCGGCCCTGGCCGTTCGGCTAATCGAAGAGGCGGGACCGGACGCGGAGCTGAGCCTCTTGCCGCCACAGCGGGTGGCCGGGCAGAGCGCGGCGGGGCTGGCGATCAGGCCGGCCAGCCCGCAGTCCACGATCGCGCGGGCCGACATCTGGGCGGCGCCAGGCACCGGGCTGCCGCTGCGCGTCGAGATCTTCGGCCGCGGCTCAGCGCAGCCGGCCCTGGAAACGCAGTTCCTCCAGGCCGGCCGGTGGACGCCGTCCGGCGACGTGCTGACCCCGCAGCTCGGCCCTGGCGCCGGGTTCACCACGACCACGCCGAGCGCCTTCGCCGGAGTGCTGCAGAGCCTTGACGACGAGGTGCTGCCCGGCAGCCTCGCCGGGTTCGCCCGGGGCCGGTCACCCGTCCCGCAGATCGGCGTGTACGGCGGCGGGCTGACCTCATTCGCGGTGCTGACGTTCACCCCGGGCACCGGCGCGCAGCTGCTCAGCGACGCGCTGAACGCCGGCGCGGCGCAACTCGCGTTCCGTGACGGCACGATGGCGGTCGCCAGCGCACCGCTCGTCAACCTCGTTCTCGTGCAGCCCAACACTTCCCCCGACACGTTCCTGCTGGTCGGGCTGGTCAGCCAGGCCACCCTCGAGCAGGCTGGCGCAGCGCTGGCCGCCGACCCGGATCAGGGCCAATGATCACCACGACGAACCTGACGAAGCGCTTCGGCCGCGTCGAGGCGGTCCGCGAGGTCAGCCTGGACGTCCGCGAGGGCGACAGATACGGCCTGCTCGGCCCGAACGGCAGCGGCAAGTCCACGCTCGTCCGCATGCTGCTCGGCCTGGTCTACGCGACGAGCGGGTCGATATCGGTGCTCGGCGAGCCGATCCCGCGGCACGTGAGCCGCGTCCTGCCGGAGATCGGCGCCATGATCGAGGAGCCCGCAGCGTACCCGCACCTGTCCGGGCGCGCCAACCTGCGGCTGCTCGACGCGGCGGGACCCGGCTGGCACGGGTCGGGGCGGACCAGGCGGCGGCGTGTCGACGAGGCCCTGGAGCAGGTCGGCCTGGCCCGCATCGACAGGCGGCCGGTCCGCGCCTACTCGCTCGGCATGCGGCAGCGGCTCGGGCTGGCCGCGGCGCTGGTGCGCCGCCCCCGGCTGCTCATCCTCGACGAGCCGACCAACGGCCTTGACCCGCGCGGCATCAGGGACATCCGCAACCTGCTGATCGGCCTGAACGACGCCGGGGTGACCGTCTTCCTGTCCAGCCACCTGCTGCCGGAGGTCTCCGCGCTGTGCACCCGGATCGGCGTGCTCGACTCGGGCGCCTTGGTGCTGCAGGACGAGCTCGCGGCCCTGCAAAAGCCGACCGGCCGCGTGCTGGTCTCTACCGATGATCCCGAACGCGCGGTCGCGGCTCTTGACGGCCTCGTCGAGCGCAGGGACGGGGCGGACCTGGTGGTCCGGTCTGCCGATCCGGCGGCCCTGAACGCCCGCCTCGTGGCGGCCGGCGTGCCGGTCCTGTCGCTGGTGGCGCAGCGGCGCAGCCTTGAGGAGATCGTGCTTGAGGTGACGGGGGCCGGCTCGGACCAGTTCGGCGTGCCCGCTGCCACTCCTGGGGGGACGACCCCCCTGGACCCCCCCGAGCATGGGGGGCTACCCGCCCCCCATATCCCCCCGGCCCCCCCGGCCCCCCCGGCCGCCCCCCGTACGCCGCCGGCCGCCCCCCGTACCCCCCGGGACATCTCGTGATCGCGGTCGAGCTGTTCAAGCTCGTCCGGCGGCTGCGGACCTGGATCTCGATCGCCCTGATCTGCGCGCTGCCGCTGGTCGTGGCCATCTTCATCGCGGTCACGCACCTGGCACCGCCGCCGGGGCAGGGCAGCGCGTTCCTGTCGGCGGTGCTCGACGACGGGCAGCTGTATCCGGCGGCGGCGCTGGCCCTCGTGCTGCCGGTGTTCCTGCCTGTCGCCGTCGCGGTGATGGCGGGCGACTCGATCGCGGGCGAGGCTTCGGCAGGAACGCTGCGCTACCTGCTGGCCCGCCCGGTGGGACGGACCAGGCTGCTGGTCGCGAAGCTCGTCGCGGTCATCGCGTTCACGGTGCTCACCGTCGTCGCGGTCACGGTTACCTCGTACGCCACCGGCGTGCTGATCCTGGGCCCGTCCCGCGCGGCGGCGGTCGGCGTCCCGCCCGGCGGGCTTTCCGGTTCGATCGCGCCGGGCGCCGGCGGCGCGCCCACGGCCGGGCTGTCGGCAGGCGCGGCCATCACGTCGCTGTCCGGCGCGCCGCTGACCACCCTCGATCTCATCGAGCGCGTCCTTGGCGCGATGGCGTTCATCACGGTCTCGATGCTCGGCGTGGCCGCGATCGCGCTCTTCCTCTCCACGGTCACCGACTCCGCGATCGGCGCCGCGATGGGATCGCTGGCGGCGCTGGTCGCCAGCGAGGTGCTGGTCACGCTCAACTCCGCGACCGCGATCCAGCCGTACCTGCCGACCAGGTACTGGCTGGCGTGGATCGACTTCTTCCGGCAGCCGATCTTCTGGCGCGACATCCAGCG
>JASHPP010000544.1 GCA_030038035.1 Trebonia sp. | reverse complement strand
TACATCCCGTGCCCGGCCTCGTCCTGCACCTTGGCCAGCAGGATCGCCTTGCGGCGCAGGCTGGGCGCGCGGGTGATCCAGTTGCCCTCCGGCTGCATCCCGATGATCTCCGAATGCGCGTGCTGGGCGATCTGCCTGATCATCGTCTTGCGGTAGCCGTCGGGCATCCAGTCCCGCGGCTCGATCTGCCGCAGCTGGGCGATCGTCGCCTCGAAATGCGCGGCGAGCGCGGCCTCGCCGGGTTGCGTGTCGCCGGTCTCCATACCACAATAATGACCGTCCGTTCGGTCAGTAATCAAGGCGGTGCCGCGGTGGTCGAGCCTGCGATGAGCCCGCCCGCGAGCCTGGACGAGCTCCGGGCCCTCCAGCTCGGGCGGCTGCGGGCCACGCTGCGCCGCGCGTATGCGAGAGTGCCGTTCTACCGGCGCTCGTTCGACGCGGCGGGTGTGCACCCGGACGACTGCGAGGACCCGTCCGACCTCGCCAAGTTCCCGCTGACCAGCAAGGACGACCTGCGCGACAACTACCCGTTCGGCCTGCTCGCGGTGCCGCGGGAGGAGATCCTGCGGGTGCACGCGTCCAGCGGCACCACCGGGCAGCCCACGGTCGTCGCGTACACGCGCGGCGACCTGGACGTCTGGGCGGAGGTGGTCGCCCGGTCGATCGCGGCGGCGGGCGGGCGGCCGGGCGACACGGTGCACGTCGCCTACGGGTACGGCCTGTTCACCGGCGGCCTCGGCGCGCACTACGGCGCCGAGCGCCTCGGGTGCACCGTGATCCCCGCGTCCGGCGGCGCGACCGCCCGCCAGGTGCAGCTGATCAACGACCTGCGGCCGCAGATCATCATGGTCACCCCGACCTACATGCTGACCCTGCTTGACGAGTTCGAGCGCCAGGGGCTTGACCCGTTCACTACATCGCTGCGGGTCGGCATCTTCGGCGCCGAGCCGTGGACCGAGGCGATGCGCGCGGAGATCGAGGCCAGGGCCGGGCTTGACGCGGTGGACATCTACGGCCTGTCGGAGGTGATCGGGCCAGGCGTCGCGCAGGAGTCCGCGGCCACCAAGGACGGCCTGCACGTCTGGGAGGACCACTTCTACCCGGAGATCATCTCCGCCGACGGGACGGCGCTGCCCGACGGCTCGCGTGGTGAGCTCGTGCTCACCACCTTGACCAAGAAGGGGATGCCCGTGATCAGGTACCGCACCAGGGACCTGACACGGCTGCTCCCTGGCAGTAGCCACGGCCCGTTCCGGAGAATAGAAAAGATCACCGGCCGAAGTGATGACATGATCATTGTGCGCGGTGTCAATGTCTTCCCGACCCAGATCGAGGAGATCGTGCTGCGCACGGCCGGGCTCACCCCGCACTTCCAGCTGCTGCTCACCAGGCCGGGTCGGCTCGACGAGCTGACCGTGCTCGCCGAGGCGGCGCCGGGCCTGGACTCCGGCGGGCGGGCGGCGGCGGCCGCGGCCGTGGTGCGGGCCGTCGGCGACAGCATCGGGGTGACCGTCGGCGCGCGGGTCCTCGACCCCGGCTCGCTGGAACGGTCGACAGGCAAGCTCAAGCGTGTCATCGACAAGCGTGCGCCGTGACCGGGAGCTCGCCGGCTAAACGGGGCCGCCCGGGGCATGACCTGGAGTCGATACTGCGGGCCGCGGTGACGCTGTTCAACGAGCGCGGCTACGACGCGACGTCCATAGAGGACCTGTCCCGCGCGCTCGGCATCACGAAGTCGGCGGTCTACCACCATGTGTCCGCGAAGGAAGAGCTGCTGCGGCTGGCCACCGGCCGCGCCCTGGACGAGCTGTTCTCGGTCGCTGCCGGCGTGGAAGTCCTGCCCGGGCGCGCGATCGACCGGCTGGAGCACCTGGTCCGCGGCAGCGTCGGTGTGCTCGTGGCCGAGTTGCCATTCGTCACCCTGCTGCTGCGCGTGCACGGCAATACGCAGGCCGAGCGGGACGCGCTCGCCCGCCGCCGCGAGTTCGACCAGATCACGGCGCGGCTGGTGAAGGAGGCGATCGCGGACGGCGACCTGCGGCCGGACATCGACCCGGTCGTGACTGCGAAGCTGCTGTTCGGCCTGGTCAACTCGGTGACCGAGTGGTACAGGCCAGGGCGCGCGGGGCATGCGCCCCGCCAGGGCGGTGGCTCGGCCGACGTCGCGGACGCGATCTGCAAGCTCGCCTTCGACGGCCTGCGGGCCGCCTAGCGGCGCGCCGCCGCTTCGGCACTGGCATTTACGACCAGCGGGGAGCCGACCAATAAAATCCGGCCGGCAGAAAGCGCTTTTAAGGCGCCAGAAAACGTCACGCTGGATAACTGAATGTTTATCGACAAGTGACGATGTTGCCATATCGGCGGGCGGCGCGCACTCTTTACTGCGCAAGTCCACGGAAGTACACTTTCCGCGAACGCGGGGAGGAACGGTGAACGAACTCACCATCACTTATGGCAATCAACATGTCGTGCTCCAGCCTGGGCAGGTCGCGAATATCGGCAGGCTGGATGAGAGCACGCTCGTGGTCAGCGATCCGCGGGTGTCGCGGGAGCACGCCCGGCTGAGCTGGGGGCCGCAGGGCTGGCTGCTTGAGAGCGTGGGCCGGGCCGGCACGTTCGTGTTCGGGCAGCCGGTGACCCAGTTCTACCTGACACAGCCGGTGGAGATCGCGCTGGCGGCCGTGGACGGGCCAACGGTGCGGCTGGAGCCGGCCGCCGTGCCTGCCGCCTACCAGGCCACGGAGCGCAGGGATCAGCCGCCCGCGGCGGCGGGGCCTGGCGTCCCGTGGGCCGGTGCTGCCTATCAGGGCGGACCCGGCTACCCGGGTGCGATGCCGCAGCCCCATGTGCCGGCTGGCGGCCAGCCTCATGTGCCTGCCGGCCAGCCACTGCCCCAGGGGCCGCGGGTCAAGGCGGCGGGCGGCGATCCCGCCAGCGCGCTGCGGGTGCTGATACCGATCAGGGCATGGGTGCACGACCCGACGCTGCGGCAGTGGCCGAAGCTGCTCGTCGCGGTCTACGCCCTGCTGCCGGTGGTCGCGCTGGTCCCGCTGCAGAACTCCACCGACCTCACCACCATCGGCTGGGTGTACTGCCTGTACATCGCGCCGCTGTGGGCCCTGGTCTTCTGGTGGCTCATCCGCCCGGGCCCGATCGGCAGGCTGCACCTGGCCATCACCGCGATAATCGTCGCCGCCGAGTACATCCTGATCCCGGCCGTGACGATCCCCTGGGAGGAAAACCTCGCTCCGGCTGACTCGAGCCACAACCTGCTCTCCTGGATCGTCGGGGTAGGCCTGGCCGAGGAG
>JASHPP010000543.1 GCA_030038035.1 Trebonia sp. | reverse complement strand
GCCCCGGCCCGGGGCGCCGCGGTCCAGGCCGCCGCGCGGGCGACCCGGACGGCGCCGATGCGGCTGAGCGCGCGGGCGGCAAGGCAGCCGACCGGGCGGCCAGGCGGCTGAAGATGCGGCAGATAGGACAGCTGGACAACTTCGGCATCCACCGCGTCGAACGCCTGGACGGCAACATCGGCTACCTCGACCTGCGCCGGGTGCCGATGCCGGAAAACGCCGGCCAGGCGATCGCCGCGGCGATGGAGCTGGTCTGCGGGACTTACGCGCTGATCATCGATCTGCGGCGCAACGGCGGCGGGTCACCCCATGGGGTGGCGTTCTGGTGCAGCTACCTCCTGCCGGAGGAACCCATCCACCTCAACGACATCTTCCATGCCGACACCGGGGAGACCGCGCAGTTCTGGTCGTTGCCGTACCTGCCGGGCAGCCGCTACCTGGACCGCCCGGTCTACGTGCTGACGAGCAGTCATACGTTCTCCGGGGGCGAAGACTTCGGTTACACACTGCAGGCACTGGGCCGCGCGGAAGTGATCGGCGAGACGACCGGCGGTGGCGCCCACCCCACGCGGCCCTTTCCGATCAGCGCCGCCGTGCACATCGCCATCCCGTTCGCGCGCTCGATCAACCCGATCACCGGCACGAACTGGCAGGGCACCGGCGTGATCCCGGACACCGCGGTGCCCGCGGATGAGGCCTACCGTGTCGCATACGCCAAGGCGCTGCGGCACGTCGCGGAACTCGGCGACGTCCCGCCCCGCATCGCCGACGAGGCGCGCGAAGCGCTTGCCGCCCTCAATGACTGATCACGGTGCGCTAGCTCCACTGGCCGGGCTGGTAGTCACCGGCCGGCTGGCGGGTGATGACGTTCAGCCGGTTCCAGGCGTTGATCTCGGCGATAAGCGACACTAGCGCGGCGAGCTGGTCATCGTCGTAGTGCTTGGCGGCGTTCGCCCAGGCCTCATCGGTGACGCCAGTGGCGGCGTCGGCGATGCGGGTACCCTGCTCGGTGAGTTCCAGGGCGGCCCGCTCGGCCTCGGTGAAGACCGTCGCCTCCCGCCACACCGCGACCAGGTTGAGCCGCAGCTGGGTTTCCCCGGCATGCGCGGCGTCCTTGGCGTGCATGTCGGTGCAGACGGCGCAGCCGTTGATCTGGCTGGCCCGGAGCTTCACCAGCTCCTGCGTGGCGGCCGGCAGGGCCGAATCGGTCACCACCTTGGCCGCCGAGACCAGGTGCCTGACGAATCTGGTCACGACGGTGTTGCCGGGCAGGTTGAGACGCGGTTCCATGGTGGTCTTTCCTCTCCTGGCGGTTGCGGGTTGCGGTGCATCACGGTAAATGCGACGACGCAACCCCCCGGAATGTCAGGCGGCGGGCCGGCCTCACACTCCGGCGCGCTGTCTCGTCTACCTCGTAAGGACAGCGGCGAACCAGTGGAGGCCAACGGCGCCATGAGCACCCAAGCCGAGCCGGGAGGCGGCAGGCCAGATCCGGGCCTGAGCACGGTCATGAGCGAGCGGCGCCGGCTCATCAATCTGGCCTACCGGCTGCTGGGCTCCCTGGCCGAGGCCGAGGATGCGGTGCAGGAAACCTACGCACGCTGGTATGCGATGTCACGGCAGCAGCAGGACGCCATCGCATCCCCCGGCGGCTGGCTGACGACGGTCACCAGCCGCATCTGCCTGGACCTGCTCGGCTCGGCCAGGGCCCGGCGGGAGCGCTACGTCGGCGAATGGATCCCGGAGCCGCTGCCAGAACCAGCGGAGTGGCCAGGCGGCACCACGGCCGACCCGGCCGACCGGGTGACCCTCGACGAGTCGGTCAGCATGGCCTTCCTCGTCGTGCTCGAATCGATGACCCCTGCCGAGCGGGTGGCGTTCATCCTGCACGACGTCTTCCGCTACTCCTTCGCCGAGGTGGCCGAGATCACCGGCCGCACGCCGGCGGCGTGCCGGCAGCTGGCCTCCTCAGCCCGCCGCCGCATCCCCGCCTCCCCGGTCCCGCCGGCCCCGGCCGCCCGGCGGTCCGGCATTGTCAGGGACTTCAGGCAGGCGTGGGAAGCCAGGGACATCGGTGCTCTTATCGGCCTCCTAGACCCCGGTGCCACGATGACCGCCGACGGCGGCGGCCTCGTCAGCGCGCAGCTGCGCCCCATCGAGGGCGCCGAACAGATCGGGCGCTACCTGGTCGGCCTGGTCAGCGGGGCGGCCGGCGCTGTGACGTTCCTTGAGCGCACGGTCAACGGCCAGCCCGGCCTAGTGGCCCAGCAAGACGGCGTCACGGTGACGGTGTTCGCATTCGGACTCGCAGGCGACCGGATCACCCGCATCTGGGCAGTGCGCAACCCCCGCAAGCTCCGGCCCTGGACGACCGGCTGACGCGGGTTTACCGGGCGCGGAAGCCCTGTCCCAGGGCGCGGCTGATGTCCGCCGGGGACACGATCCCGGCCAGGTGGCCGTCCTGCAGCACCAGTGTCCGGCGCTCCGAGCACTCGTTCAGTCTGGACAGGATGTCGGCGACCGGCTCATCCGGAGTGGCCTGGGCGACGTCGGATAGCGGGCACGCCGCATCGCGCAGCGAAGTCTGTGCGCGCTCCCCCGCGGGCACCCGGTTGGCGCGGTGCACGGTAATCAGGCCCACTGTCTGGCCGTCGTCCACCACCGGGAAGGCGGAGTGCCTGTGCCACGGCAGGTAGTCGTTCAGGAACTGCGCCACCGTAGCCGACGCCGGCACGGTGGCCGGGTTGGCGGTCAT
>JASHPP010000542.1 GCA_030038035.1 Trebonia sp. | reverse complement strand
CCCTCGGCGCGCGCCGGTCCGCGACCGCGCCGGAGGCCCCGGCCCCGGCCCCGGCACCCGAGCCGGCGGCGGACGCACCGTAGCGGTAGCGTCCCCGCCCGCGGCACCTCCGCGACCGGCCCCGATCGCGAGGGGCCGGCGCGGGCGGCGGTTAGGCCGTGATCGATAATTTACCTATGTCCCAGTCTCCGAGGCGGCGCCGGCCCAAGCCGCGGCTCAGCGCGGACCAGCGGCGCGCCGACCTGCTGGAGGCCGCGGTCATCGAGTTCGCGCAGAACGGCTACCACGGCACCCGCACCGCGGACATAGCCGCGAGGGCGGGCGTGTCCCAGCCGTACGTCTACGCGCTGTTCCCGGACAAGCGTGCCCTCTTCCTGGCCTGCCACGACTGGACGACCGAGCGCATCAAGGAGGCGATCGAGGTCGCCAGCCCGGCGGACGGGCCGGGTGCGGGGGAGGACCTGGAACAGACGCTCGCCCGTGCCTACGGTGAGCTGCTCGACGCCCGCCCGTACCAGGTGCTGTTCCAGGTGCAGGCGCACGCCGCGGCGGGCGCGGACCCGGTGATCAGGGAGCCGGTCAGGGAGCGCTTCATCGAGCTCATCGAGCTGAGCGAGCGGCTGCACGACCTGCCCCGCGAGGTCGTCCTGCGGCAGGTTGCCCGCGCTGTGCTCGGCAACGTCGCGCTGGCGCTCGACCTTCCGCCCGAGTACCGCCCCGCGGTCTAAAGGAAAAAACAAATTTTTCCCGAACGATCCGTGGCGTCTCCCCTGCCGTCACGCCGCCTCCGCGAAGAGCATTGACATGCACGGACGCCACCATTAACGTGCGTTTAACCTGATTGGTTGATCAATCTGATCGGAAGGTCCTGCAGCGTCGATGACTTCCGTATTCCGCGCCCAGGGCGTGTCGGTCAGCTTTGGCGGCGTCCGGGCCGTTGTCGGGGTGGACTTGGAAATCGAGCCGGGTGAACTCATGGGCCTCATCGGCCCGAACGGCGCAGGCAAAACCACGTTCATCGACGCGGTCACCGGATTCGTGCGATACGAGGGCACGGTGGAGCTGGACGGCGCGAGCCTCAACGGGCTGCCCCCGCACGCGCGTGCCCGGCGCGGGCTGGCGCGCACCTGGCAGACGGTCGAGCTGTTCGACGACCTGACGGTCAGGGAGAACCTGACCGTCGCCGCCAAGGACGGCGGGCAGGCCTCGGTCGACGGGGAACTCGAACTGCTCGACCTCAAGACGTCGGCCGAAGCGATGCCGTGGGAGCTGACCCAGGCCCAGCGCAAGCGGGCAGGCATCGCCCGGGCGCTGGTGGCACGGCCGCGGCTGCTGCTTCTTGACGAGCCGGGCGCCGGGCTTGACACCAGGCAAAGCGCGGAATTGGGCGAGCTGCTGCAGAACATCGCGACCTCCGGGACCCCGGTGCTGCTCGTCGACCATGACATGGGCCTGGTGCTGAACACCTGCGAGCGGGTCGTGGTGATGGACTCAGGCAGCGTGATCGCGCATGGGACGCCCGCCCAGGTCCGCGGTGACGAGCGGGTCATCGCCGCCTACCTCGGGCATTCCTCGGCGGGAGCGGCGTGATGAGCGATACGGCCGCGAAAGGCGGCGTTCTCGAACTGGACGGCCTGACGTCCGGCTACAACGGCTCGGCGGTGCTGCGCGACGTCAGCCTGACAGTGGGCGAGGGAGAGGTGGTGGCCCTGCTCGGCGCGAACGGCGCAGGCAAGACCACGACGCTGCTGACGATCGCCGGCGTGGTGCGGCCGATGGGCGGCCGGGTGCTCTACGCCGGGGACGACCTCGCCGGCACCTCGCCCGACGCGCGGGCCCGCAAGGGGCTCGCCCACGTGCCAGAAGGCCGGGGCGTCTTCTTCAGCCTCACGGTCGCCGAGCACTTCCGGCTGAAGGCCCGCGGCGAGCGCCTCGACGCCGCCGCCGCGTATCGGTACTTCCCCGCGCTCGAGCCGCTGACCAGCCGCCGGGTCGGCCTGCTCTCCGGGGGCGAGCAGCAGATGCTTGCGGTCGGCCGCGCGCTGGCCAGGCAGCCGAAGCTGCTGCTGATCGACGAGCTCAGCCTGGGGCTTGCGCCGATCATCGTCGAGCGGCTGCTCCCGGTGGTACGCGCGTACGCGCACGACAGCGGCTGCGGCGTGCTCCTCGTCGAACAGCACGTCGATCTCGCCCTCACCGTCGCCGACAGGGGCTACGTGCTGTCGCACGGCGAGATCGCCGCCTCGGGCGACAGCCAGGCCCTGCGCGCCAACCCCGAACTCGTGGAGAGCAGCTACCTCGGCAAGCAGTCGGCGCCGGCCGCGCAGGAACCGGCCCCAGAGTAGGCAAACACCTACCCCGCTGGTGGGTCCTCGCCGATGGTGCGGCCCGCCGCCGCGGGCCACGATGGATGCCATGAGCTACCCGCTGACGTTCGCGTTCCTGGCCGGCACGGTCGCGTGCGCGGCCCTGGCCTGGGCGCTGCTCGCCGTGCGCGACCCCCGGCCGCCCGCGGCGGGTCCCGGCGTGGCCCTGGTCCCGGTGGTCGCGCTGTGGCTGTGGGCCGTTGGCGTTACCGCGGTCCGGTACTCTCCGCGAAGCAACGCGAACTTCTCGCTCGTCCCCGAACAGGCCGGCGGCGGCCCGCTGCTGCCCACCCTGACGCAGACCAGCGCGCTGCTGACAGGCCTGCTGATCGTGGCCGCGACAGCGCTGCTCACGCTCCTGCTGCGCCGGACGGCCGCATACCTGGCGGCCGTCGGCCTGCTCGTCTTCGCGGTCTACGGGGCATATGCCTGCATCGTCCTCCAGCCGCGGGTCTACGCCAGCGGCTATTACTGGTACGACTGGATGCTCAGCACGTCACGCTCGCTCGTGTGGGTGCTTGTGTGCGCCAGCGCCGTCGCGAGCTTCGCGCTGCCGAGGAACGCGATCCTCGCCGACCTGAAGGCGCACAAGCTCCTCACCACCCGCGTCGAGCGCCTCACGCGGACCCGCGCCGAGGCCGTCGACTTCGCCGCCGCCGAGCTGCGGCGGCTGGAACGGGACCTGCACGACGGGGCGCAGGCCCGCCTGGTCGCGCTCGGCATCAACCTGCGCGCGGCAGAAAAGCTGGTCAGGACCAGCCCCGGCGCCGCCGAGGCCCTGATCGCCGAGTGCCGTGAGGTCTCGTCCAGGGCCCTGGCCGACCTGCGCGACCTGGTGCGCGGGATCTACCCGCCGGTGCTGGCCGACCGCGGCCTCGGCGCCGCCGTCGAGGCGCTGGCCCTGGACTGCCCGGTCCCCGTGATCACCGAGATCGGCCTGCCGGGACGGCCGCCCGTCCCGGTGGAGTCGGCGGTGTACTTCGCCGTCGCCGAGGCACTGAACAACGTGGCAAAGCACGCCGGCGCCACCTGCGCCCACGTCCGGATGGCGCACGCGGCGGGCCTGCTGCGCGCCGAGATAACCGACGACGGCACCGGCGGCGCCAACACCGAGAACGGCACCGGGCTCGCCGGGATGGAGCGGCGCCTGGCCGCGTTCGACGGCATCCTGGCAGTGCACAGCCCCGCGGGCGGGCCGACCATCATCGTCATCGAGGTGCCATGCGCGTTGTCCTCGCCGAAGATCTCTACCTGCTGAGGACGGGCCTGGAAAGGCTGCTCGCGGCGCACGGCTTCGACGTCATCGAGGCGGTCGGCGACGGCCCCGCGCTGCTGCGCGCGCTCGTCCAGCGGCAGCCGGACGTCGCCGTCGTCGACGTCCGGCTGCCGCCTACGTTTACCGACGAAGGGCTGCGGGCGGCGATCGCCGCCCGCAGCCAGGTGCCCGGCCTGCCCGTCCTCGTGCTGTCCCAGTACGTGGAGCAGCTGTACGCGCGCGAACTGCTCGCCGACCGGGCGGGGGCCGTCGGGTACCTGCTGAAGGACCGGGTGTTCAACGACGACCAGTTCACCGACGCGATCCGCGCCGTGGCCGGCGGCGGCACCGTGATGGACCCCGAGGTCGTCGCCAGGCTCATGGGCAGGCGCGCGCGCGACGCGCCCATCGCCCGGCTGACCGCGCGGGAGCGCGAGGTCCTCGCGCTGATGGCCGAGGGCCGCTCCAACGCCGCGATCGCGCAGCGCCTTTTCGTCACGGAAAAGGCCGTAGGCAAGCACAGCACGTCGATCTTCGCCAAGCTCGGCCTGCCGCCGTCGGAGGACGACAACCGCCGCGTCCTCGCGGTTCTGGCCTACCTCAACGCCTGAGCGCCGGATGCGGCAGGATGGGGGCATAGCCCCTTCCGTGAATGGAGGTTCCAGGTGGCGCAGCTGCCTCCCGAGCCAGGCGCATGGACAATCGACTCGACGCATTCGTTCGTCGCCTTCGCCGTTGAGCACTTCACGATCGCGTTCGCCCGGGGAATAGCGTCCGGGCCGACAGGCGAGATCACGATCGCCGGCGACCCGCTGGCCTCGTCCGTGCGGGCGTCCATCGACGCGACGACCCTGACCACAGGGAACAAGATGCGGGACGAAAAGATCCTCGGGCCGGACGTTCTCGACGTGGCTCAGTACCCGACGATCGACTTCTCCTCCCGCGCCCTGCGAGAGCAGTCGCCTGGGCATTACGCGCTGGACGGCGAGCTGACCATGCACGGCATCACGCAGCCGGTGACCCTCGACCTCACCGTGCACGGCGTGATCACCGACGTGTGGAACAAGACGCGGCTGGGGCTCACTGCGACCACCGAGATCAAGCGGAGCGACTTCGACGTGCTGAAGTGGGGCCACGTGGCGCTGACGGGCGGCGGTTTCATGGTTCCCGACAGCCTCCAGGTGACGATCGAGCTCGAGGCGACGCGCGAAGACGCCTGACCGCTTACGCCTTGATCGTGCCGTCGGCGCTGACCAGCAGGGTGTGCACGGTCCCGCCGATCGCGATCCTGAGCTGGTACCAGCCCGCCCCGTGCGCGACGGCGGACGCGGTGACCCGGGTCCCTGGCGCGGCGGGCACGATCACGGTGAGGATCGCCGCGCTGGCCCCGTACCTGGTCATCGTGACGACGTCGTCCGGGGTGCGCTGGTTCTGCGCACGGGACACCCAGCCCTGGTAGGGGCTGACCTGCCCGCGGACCACCCGCGTCGACCCGGCGGGGATCACCTGCCCGGGCAGCGGCACCTGCCCGATCACCAGCTCGGTGCCCGGCGCCGTGGCGACCGCATACGCGCTGCGCACCGTCGTCACGGTCAGCGCCGGGTCCAGGTGCCATAGCTGCTGGTAGACCCCGCCGCCATAGGCCCGGTCGAACACGACGACGAAGTCCGGCGCCTGGCTGACGTACACGCTGCGGTCGCGGACGTCGCCGCCGAACGCGGTGTCGGTGAACTCGTAGAACTGGGCCGTTGCGCCGACGCGGGCGGTCACCAGGCTCGTCGGCGCCGACGGGTCGAACGGCTCGTCGGGCATGACCAGCGTGCTCGCCGCCTCAGGCGACAGCAGGTAGGCCCGGTACGCGTTCTGCTCGTACCCGTCGTGCCCGGCGTCGACGATCAGGTCGCGCCCGCGCGCGTAGTAGGTCAGCCCCATGTGGTCGGCGTGCCCGTGGATCTGCGTCCCTGGCCCGAAGCGCAGGGAGTAGAACGACATGTCCCCGAACGTCTGGCTGGTCCCCCACCCGGACCGGCCGAATATGTACCCGGCGGCGTACACGCCGACCCGCTGGGCCGGCGGCGTTCCCTGCTCGCCCCGCGTCGCCGCGAACTGCAGCGGGGTCCCGGCCCGGTCCCGCGGCGTTATGTTGTAGGTGTCGCCGATCTGGACGAGCCTGCCGTTCGGCTGGGTCGCCAGCGCGAGGAACAGGGCCATCTTGGCGATCGCGTCCCTGTCGGCCGCCGGGAGCGGCGGCTGGCGGCAGGCCGCCAGGTCCGCCTCGGCCTCCGTCCACAGCCCGTAGGTGAAGTTCGCGTACCCGGTGGCCTGCTCGTTGGTCGCGCCCTGCGAATCCACGGCAGGCCCGTAAACGTTCGGCTCGAACGATTCGACCATCTGCTGCCTGGCGATCTGCCGCCAGGTGACCGGCTGCCCGTCCCAGTAGCTCGCCGGGTACGCGCAGCCGGCCCGCAGCAGTTCCAGGTCCTGGGAGAGGCCGTGATTGTAGGCGCCCTGCCAGTTGGCGGCGTAGTAGTTCAGCAGCCCGGGGATCGCGTTCTGGATCCAGGCCTGGCCGGGGAAGGCCTCCGCGGAGCACATGAGCGTCTCCGGGTTCTGGTTGGCGATCGGCACGTCGGCCAGCCAGCCGCGCAGGATGGCCGCGGCGCGGGACCGGTACGCGCCGGCGTGCCTGCCGCCCCTCAGGTAGGCCTCGATCAGCGACTCGATCCAGGTGCCCGTCTGGAAGTCCAGCACCCAGGTCGGGTCGTCGTACGGGTCCATGTACCAGTCGATGTCGCCGTCCCTGCCCGGGTCGATGGTGACGGCGTTGAACGGCGCGATCGTCAGCCGACCGGCCATGATCTGGGCGACGGTGCCCGCGGGGAACGCCGGCATGGACCCGCACGCCCGGGCGTCCGCCGGGTCCGGCTTGATCGCCGTGCTGGCGGCGGCCGCCAGCACGCCCGCGGCCGCGGCGGCTGGGGCGCCGGGAGTGGTGGCCAGGGCGATCCCGGCGCTGTACTTTCCTGTCGGCGGAGACCAGCCGGCAGGGGCGAACGCGGCGATGATCCCGGCGGGTGCCCCCGGGACGCGCCTGGCCGCGGCGGACGCCGGCCTGGCCCGGACGGGCACGTGGCTGACCGGGGCCGCCCCGGGCCCAGCCGGGGGCACCCCGGAACCAGCCGCGGCCAGCGCGACGAGCAGCGCGACCGCGAGACCGGGCAGCGCCACCCGTGACCAGACGCCACGCACGATGTCATTGTCTCGCTACGCCGGCCCGGCCGCAGCCCACTCCGCACCCGGCCGCGGCTGCGGCCACCCCGGATCCGGATTGGCGGTGGGGCCCCCTGCGCCAAGCCTATTGTCGGCGGGGCCCCCACCGCCAATAGCAGCGCGAACCCGCCGGCCGGACAGGCCCCGGCGCCGGGCTCGCGCCGGGACAGCTGTGGCTGCTGTGGTGCCCGCGGCCACCGATGCGCCGCCGTTTCCGAGTATCGGCTTCCGGTATATCGGCAGCCGATATATAGTGGGCGGCATGCCATCACGGGACACCGGGCGCGGACGGGACGAGGGCGAGCAGGGCCAGGCCCTGGCCGGGTTCGGCCGGTACGCGGGGCTGGCCACGCTGATCTTGTCCAGCCTCGCCGGCGGGACCAAGCACGGGTACGCGCTCACCAAGGACATCGAGTCGTTCGCGGGGGTGCGCATCGCGCCAGGCACGCTGTATGAGGCACTCGCCCGGCTGGAGTCGCAGGGCCTGATCGAGGCGGTCGAGAGCGACGACCGCCGCCGTCCGTACCGGCTCACCGCCGGCGGGGCCGGCGCGCTCAAGGCGCACCTGGACGCCCAGCGACGGGTCGCCGACGTCGGCCTGCGCCGGCTGGCCGGCAACTGGGGCACCGCGTGAACCCGGCCGGCGACGACGCGGCCGCCCGCGCCGCCCGCGCCGCCCGGCTGCTCCGCTGGTACCCGGCGGCCTGGCGGGAACGCTACGGCGCGGAGTTCGCCGAACTGCTGATCGCCGACATGCGTGACCGGCCGCGCTC
>JASHPP010000541.1 GCA_030038035.1 Trebonia sp. | reverse complement strand
CTGCTGGCGGCGATCCGCCGGGCGGCGGCGGTGATCGTGCGCAGCGGGCGCAGCACCCGGCCGGCGATGACCCAGCCGATCGAGCCGGCGGCTGCCACGATCGCGGCCAGCGCGATCGCGCAGACGATCAGGATCTCCCGCTTGTCGTAGTTGACCTGCGGCTGCGTCTTGGCAAGCAACTCGGCAAACTGAGCGGCGGACAGGACAGGGAGCTGCTGAGGCTGGCCGAGCGCGGCGACGGGCATGGCGATGTTGAGTACGTCGTAGCGACCTTCTCGCTGGATGTCGGCGATGGGGATGGGGACGGGGACTATCGCGTAGCGACCCGCCTGGCGGACGTCGGCGGCGAGGAATTTGCCGTGGAGTACCGCGGAGCCGGAGGTTGCCTGCTGGCTGGCGGACGGCTGGTGCGTCGCGGGCCCGTAGAGCAGGTAGGCGACGACGGCGAGCACGGCCGCGCCGCAGGCCAGGAACGCCGCGCCGTACAGGACGGTAAGGCGCAGCCGGGCGGTGCGGCGGGGCAGCCGCGGGCGGGAAGTGCGCATTATGTTTCTCCGATGCGGTAGCCGCTTTCCCGGACGGTCTGGATTACGGGGGGGTCGCCGAGCTTGGCCCGGAGCCGGCCGATGGTGGTCTTCACCGTGGTGGTGAACGGGTCGGCCGCTTCGTCCCATACCCGTTCCAGCAGCTCCTCAGCGGAGACCGGCCGCCCGTCCGCGGCGAGCAGGCACTCAAGCACGGCCAGCTCCTTGGGGGTCAGCGGCAGCCGCCGACCGGCGCGGACCGCGACCCGGCGGGCCGGGTCCAGGCTCAGCTCGCCGTGCTCGAGGCTGGCGGGCAGCGGGGCGGCGGCGCGCCGGCCAAGCGCCCGGACGCGGGCGATCAGCTCGGCGAAGTCAAACGGCTTGGGCAGGTAGTCATCGGCGCCCAGCCCGAGGCCCTCGACCCGGTCCCTGACCGACCTGGCCGCGGTGAGCATCAGCACCCTGGTTTGCGATCTGTCCGCGGCAAGGGAGCGGCAGACGTCGTCGCCGTGCACGCCGGGCAGGTCGCGGTCAAGCACCAGCACGTCGTACCGGTTGACCGCCAGGCGCTCCATCGCCGCGGCGCCGTCCAGGGCCACGTCGACGGCCATCCCCTCCCGGCGCAGCCCGGCCGCCACCGCCGTGGCCAGTACCTCGTCGTCCTCGGTCACCAGAACCCGCATCGCCTGCCCGCCGCCTCCCGCGCCCACGCTATGCCAGCCGCCTGCTCCCCAGGATCGCAGGCCGCAGGTGACAGCCAGGTGACATTTCCCGTCACCGTGCCGTCACCCCCCGTTCTGTACAACAGCACACGACGAACCACTTCGGCCCCGACAGGGAGGCCCGCGATGAATGACAAGACCGGCCGCGGTCGCGGACTGCGGCGCGCGGCAGCCCTGGCCGTCGTGGCAGCCGTCGCCGTGCTGGCCACGGCGTGCGGCAGCGGTGCCGCGCCCTCCGCCAGCGCGCCGGACTACGCGCAGGTGCTTGCCCTCGCGCAGTGCATGCGCGGCCACGGCGTGCCGGACTTCCCCGATCCCAATGCGTCCGGGGGCTACTCCCTGACAGCGAACGGGTCACTTGCGGGCGCCGGGGGGTCATCAATCGACATTAACAGCAGCCAGGCACAGGCGGCTTATGGCGATTGCCGGCATCTGCTGCCCGGCGGCCCGTCTATCTCACAGCTGGAGCAGGTGGAGCAGCAAGAGCAGCAACAGCAGGCGCAAGCGCTCCCCCTGCTGTTGAAGTACGTCCAGTGCATGCGCGGCCACGGCGTGCCGAACTTCCCCAGCCCCGGCCAGAGCGAAGCATCCCCCGTCAACGTCAACTCGCCGCAGTACCTGGCCGCGGCGACTGCCTGCCAGCACCTGCTGCCGCCGGGGGCGAGGGTGTCGATTCAGTCAAAGCACCAGTCGGCGTCATGAGCGGCCGGCGCCGCCGGGCGGTCGTGGTGGTGCTCGCGGCCGTGCTGCTCGCGGCAGGGGCGGGGGTCGCGTGGGCGGCGGGGGCGTTCGGGTCGCGGGGCTCGTCAGGGAGCGGGCAGGGGGCGCCGCCGCCGGCGACCCAGCCTGTGCTGCGGGAGGACCTGTCGTCGACCACGCCGGTGACCGCGACCTTGGGGTATGCGGAGTCGTACACGGTAATAGGGAAGGGTGGCGGGACGCTGACCTCGCTCCCGTGGCCGGGGCAGGTGATTGGCCAGGGGCACGTGCTGTACCGGGTGGATAACGGCACCCCGGTGGTGCTGTTGTACGGGGCGGTGCCGGCCTGGCGGACGCTGGAGGAGGGCCTGACCGGGGCGGATGTGGCCCAGCTCAATCATGACCTGGTGACGCTCGGCTATGCGAGCAGCCCGGACGTCAGCGCGCTTGGCTGGGATTATTTCTCCTGGGAGACCGCGTACGGGGTGCGGCAGATGGAGTCGGCGCTAGGGGTTTCCAGCCCGCCCGGGTCGCTGCCGCTGGGGTCGGTGGTGTTCGAGCCGGAGGCGATCCGGGTCAGCGACCTGCTGGGCAGCCTGGGCGGCCCGGCGGTCGGCCCGGTGCTGGCGGCGACGTCGGACCGGCACGTGGTGACGATCCCGCTGAGCACCGCCCAGGAGACGCAGGTGGCCGTGGGGGATCCGGTGACGGTCACGCTGCCGGACGGCGCGAGCACGCCAGGGAAGATCTCCTCGGTCGGCACCGTGGCGTCCGGGCCTGCAGGTAACGCGACGATCCAGGTGACGGTCGCGCTGAGGCACCCGTCGGCGGCCGGGACCCTGGACCAGGCACCGGTCACGGTGTACATCACCACCGCCAGCAGTCCCGGTCCGGTGCTCGCGGTGCCGGTTGGAGCGCTGCTGGCGCAGTCCCCTGCCGGGTATGCCGTTGAGGTGGTGGCCGGCGCCGGCAACAGCAGGCGGCTGGTGCCGGTGCGGGTCGGGATCTTCGACGACAACTCCGGCATGGTGCAGGTGAGCGGGACGCTGACGCCCGGCGAGCAAGTCGTGGTGCCGGCCACGTGAGCGCCGTCCTGGAGCTGGAGCGGGTGACGAAGCAGTACCCGGGGCCGCCGCCGGTGCGGGCGCTTGACCGGGTGAGCGTGGCGGTGGCGGCCGGGGAACTGGCCGCGGTGGTTGGCCCATCCGGGTCGGGCAAGAGCACGCTGCTGCACCTGATGGGCACCCTGGACCGGCCAAGCAGCGGGGTCGTCCGGGTCACCGGCCTGGACGCGGCCCGGATGAGCGACCGGCAGGTGTCCGCGCTGCGGGCGGCCCGGATCGGCTTCGTGTTCCAGCAGTTCTTCCTCGCCGAGCACCAGACCGTGCTGGCCAATGTGGCCGATGGGCTGCTGTACGCGGGCGTGCCGCGCGCCGGGCGCCGCCGCCTGGCGGTCGCCGCGCTCGACCGGGTCGGCTTGGGCCACCGGGTCGGCGCCCGGCCGACCCAGCTGTCGGGCGGGGAGCGGCAGCGGGTGGCGATCGCCCGGGCGATCGTCGGCCGCCCGCCGGTGCTGCTGGCCGACGAGCCGACCGGCAACCTGGACTCCGGCGCCGGCGCGTCGATCCTGGCCCTGCTCGAAGAGCTCAACGACGTCGGCACCACGGTGATCGTGGTCACCCACGAGCACGCGATCGCCGCCCGGATGCGGCGCCGCATCGAGATGCTCGACGGCCGCGTCGTCACCGACACCGGCCCGGCCGCGGTCGGCGGCT
Source organism: Trebonia sp. (assembly GCA_030038035.1). The sequence continues at coordinate 466 of JASHPP010000541.1, read as the reverse complement.
GGCAGGCGCGGGAGGGACGATCATGACGGTCGCGCTGGGCCAGGACGCCCCGGCTCCGGCCCGGCTCCGCCCGGGTGACCTGGCCGGTCTCGCCAGCGTGGGGTTGCGCACCCGCAAGCCGCGCGCCGCGCTGTCGGCACTGGGCATCGCGATCGGGACCGCGGCGATCGTGGCCGTCCTCGGCCTCGCCGGCTCCTCCCAGGCCGGGCTGCTCGCGGAGATCAGCCGGCTGGGCACCAACCTGCTCACCGTCACCAACGGGACCACCTTGACTGGCCAGCCCGCCGAACTGCCCGCCGCCGCCCCCGCCATGATCGGCCAGCTGCCCGGCGTCACCGCCGTCCAGTACACCGCCACGGTCGGCGGCGCGAGCGTCTACCGCAGCCCGCTGGTCCCGTCGATCGACACCGACGGGCTGACCGTGGCCGCCTCCAGCCTGGGCCTGCCCGCCGCGGCCGGCACCTCG
>JASHPP010000540.1 GCA_030038035.1 Trebonia sp. | reverse complement strand
GGGCGGTCCGAGCTTCCCGGCAGCACCATCCCCGCGTCGAGCAGGGACCGCTGGCGGTAGAGCCAGGACTGCCGCCGCGGGCCGACGGCCGCCATCATCGCGTCGCCGAGCTCGGTGCAGAACCGGCCCTGCGGGACAGCCAGCAGGGACCGTTCGGATGCTGTAACCACCTGATCGGGACGGGCAGCGGCGAAGTGCTCGATCCGGTGGCGCGGGTCTTTTCTCGGGTACGCCGCGGCGGCAGTCCCGAACGCGTCCAGGGCCAGGTCGATGGCACGGTCGCCGATCGCGTGCGCGGCCACCCGCCAGCCGGCTCGGTGCGCGGCGACGATCGTCGCGGCCAGGTCCGCGGCGCCGGCCTGGAAGTACCCGGCGTTGGCTGGCTGGCCCTCGTACGGGTCGGACATCGCCGCGGTCCGGCCGACCAGCGAGCCGTCGGTGAAGATCTTCATCGGGCCAAGGCGCAGCCAGTCGTCGCCGAACCCCGTGCGGATCCCCAGGTCCAGGCCCAGCTCGATGCCGTCGGACGGGTGCGCGCCGATCCCGTGCAGCACCTCGCTCGCCACCATCAGCTCGACCCGGACGTGCAGTCGGCCGGCGTCGCGGGCGGCCTGGTAGGCGGCGAGCTCGGCCGGGCTGTGCCCGACCCAGCCACCGCCGATGCCTGCCTCGGTGACGCTGGTGAGGCCTTCGCGCAGGTATTGCTCGCCGGCCCGCGCGATCGCGTCGGCCAGCGTGCGCACCGGGTAGGGATGCGTGAGCGCGGCGACCAGCTCCTGGGCGCGCTCTTCGAGCAGGCCGGTGGGGCGGCCCGCTTCGTCGGTCGCCACCCGCCCGCCGTCGACCTGTGGGGCGGCGGTGTCGATGCCGAGGTCGGCCAGGACCAGGCTGTTGACCACGCACATGTGACCGGAGGTGTGCTTGAGCCAGACGCGACGGCCGGGAGCGACGTTGTCGAGGGCGTCCCTGTGCGGGTGGCCGCCCGTCTTCGTCTGGTCGTAGCCCGAGCCGACGACCCACTCCCCTGCTTTGGTTGTCCTGGCGTGGCTGGCCACACGGTCGTACAGCTCGCCGAGGCTGGCCACGCGCAGGTCGGCCTCGGTGCGGGAAAGCCCGAAGCCGATCATGTGGTTGTGCGCGTCGTGGAAGCCGGGCAGCAGGGTCGCGCCCTTCAGGTCGACGACGCTTCTTGCTGTTATCGCGGGGTCGCCGTCGTAGACGCCGGCGATGCGGTCCCCGCTTACCGCGACCGCGCTCGCTCTCGGCCGGCCCGGGTCGATCGTCAGCACGTTCGCGTTGACCAGCAGCAGGTCCGCTTCGTATGGCACGGCACAGGATCATATTTCCGAACGGAACGGGGCGTCTCCCCCGCGCCCGCCGGCACCTGGCACGAAGGGAGCCCTGGCCTGGGGCGGATGCCAGACCTGCACGGTGACCGCGCTGTCCCGGCGTGTCTTCGTCAGCGGACCTGGCGACTGCCCGACGACAAGGCCGTCAACCGGCATCGGGTGCTCGGTAAGCCTGACCGCGGTCACCCGAAGTCCCGCCCGGCAGACGATCTCCGGGCACACGCTGTAGAACAGTCCCCGGACGTCCGGCACCGTGACCCGCTTGGGCACGCGCGGATGCGGCGCCAGCCAGTCGCTCAGCGCCAGCAGGCCGCCGGGCAGTTCGGCCCCGGCGGCACCGCCCACGACCGCCCCGCCCCACCCAGGCTCCGAGGGGAAGCTCCCCGGCGCTGCCAGGCCCCCGCCGCTGCGCCGGATGCCGGCCGCCTGGTCGTACCCCGCCCGCCTGGCGGGTCGCCGAGCACCCGCCACGCCGCGTCGAGGATTCCCTTGGCCCGCGTGGCCGCCGTGACCACCGTCGAGGGCGCGCCCGCGAGGAATTCCGGTCGCAGCAGCCGCGCCTTGCCGTCGTAGCCGCTCCTGATCTCCCCCGCGGTGGCACCGGGCAGCACGCCGAGAACGTCATACCAAGTGATGCCGGGTGGCACAGCACCTCCGGGAAGCAGAACCGGGCACGGCCCGGTGGGTGGTCGTTTCCATGTTCCCCCACCCGCGCGGAAAACCAATGGCTTGCCCGCGCATCCGGGCGGAAAGGACAATGCGGCCATGGACGTGGCAGTGCAGGCATGGCGGCCGGAAGACGCGGTGACAGGCCTTCTCGGCGGCCGGGACAGCCATCGGGTCGGTACCGTCGAGCAGCAGCGGTTCCCGATCGACACCGGCGTGACCGGACTCAACCTCAGCTTCTCGCGGGACACGGTCGCCGACGGGTTCTTCTCGCCGCTGCACCGGCACTGCTGGGACCAGCTCCGCTTCGTCCTCGACGGGTCGCTGAACATCGGGCAGACCGACCTGGAGCCGGGTGACTGCGGCTACTTCCCAGAAGCCGTGCCGTACGGGCCGCAGCGGCAGGCCGACGAGGCCACCGTGCTCGTGCTGCAGTTCACCGGCGCGGGCGGGCTGTACTACCCGACCCCAGGCGAGCTCGCGGCCGCGCGCGAGAAGCTGCGGGCCGCGGGCGGGACGTTCGAGGGCGGCCGGTACAAGGGGCCCGCCCTCGACGGGAGCCCCGTCGACCAGGACGGGTACGAGGCGCTCTGGGAAGCCCACACCG
>JASHPP010000539.1 GCA_030038035.1 Trebonia sp. | reverse complement strand
CTGGCGACGATCAAGGGCCCGATCACCCGGGCGTCGGTGCTGGCGGCGTTCCGCGCCCTGAAGCCGCTGTCCGTGCCGACGATGGGCACCCCGTTCACCTTCGGCACCGCCTCGGCGCACCACCCCAACCAGGCCGCCTACATCGTCAAGATCGTCAACGGCGCCTTCGTCGACTACAAGACCGGCGAAAGCTGGCTTACCATCCCCACCAGCTGAAACCAGCAACAACCCCACGACCCGAGGACAGCCTGCCGACATGACAACGAACGTCCAGCCGCTCGATTTCAACCCGCCGTACCTGTATCCCGACTACAGATCGACCACGGTGGTGTCGCCGTCGAAACGGCCGGTCATCCTGCCCAGGGACTGGTTCGAGTTCGGGGAGGGCCCGGCGTACGGCCGGATCCCCGTGCGGGCCGGTGACAACGACCTGGTCAACGGGAACGGCGGCCGCCCGCAGGGCCAGCGGATCGTGCTGACCGGCCGGGTGCTCGACAGCGACGGGCGCCCGGCGCCGGACGTGCTCATCGAGATCTGGCAGGCCAACGCCTCGGGCCGCTACATCGACAGCGTCGACATGCAGTTCCAGCCGGTGGACCCGTATTTCACCGGCGCCGGGCGGACGCTGACCGACTCACTGGGCCGGTTCAGCTTCCGCACGATCAGGCCGGGAGCGTATGCCGGGCTGCCCGGCGGCCAGTTCCGGCCTTCCCACATCCACGTCTCCGTGTTCGGGTGGAGCCTGAGCACGCGGCTCATCACGCAGTGCTACTTCGAGGGTGACCCGCTGATCGCCCATGACGCGATCGCCCAGTCGGTCGGGGACCCGCGCGGGCTGGACCGGCTCATCGCCAAGCTCGACTTCGACGCGAACGAGCCGGGCGCCCTTGACTGCGCGCTCGCCTACAACTGGGACATTGTGCTGCGCGGCCCGCGCGCGACGCCGGCCGAGGCCGCGCGATGACCGAGCTCGTCCTCACCCCGTCGCAGACCAGCGGCCCGCTGTTCGGCTTCTGCCTCCTGTTCGACGGCAGCGACCGCGCTACCCCCGCGGCAGGCAGCACGGAAAGCACGCAAAGCACGGAAAACAGGCAAAGCACGGAAAGCGGCGTCCCCGTCAGCCTCGCCGGAACCGTGGTCGACGGGACCGGCCGCCCCTATGGCCTGCCGCGCGGGCTCATCGAGGTGTGGCACGGACAGCAGTGGGCGCGGGCGCGCACTGACGCCGACGGCAGGTTCCGGGTGTCCCTGAGCCGGCCGGCGCCGGGGCAGGCCCCGGACGGCCAGTTCCTCGCGCCGTACTTCAACGTCGCCGTCTTCGGGGTCGGCCTGCTCAAGCAGCGGATCACCCGGGTCTACTTCCCCGACGAGCAAGCGGCGAACGACAAGGACGCGGTCCTGCGGCTGGTTCCCCAGGAGGACCGCGGCAAGCTGATCGGCACCCTGGAGGACGACGGCACGCTGCGGTTCCAGATCGTGCTGCAAGGGGCCGGCGAAACCCCGACCTTCGAATGGTGAGAGATGGTGAGGCATGAAGATCGCTGCGTTCAGCGCCGGCGGTGACCGCCGGCTCGGCGTCGTGGCCGCCGATGGCATCTGGCCGCTGCCCGTCGGCTCGGACGTGCTCGAGCTGCTTGCCGCGACCCCCGAGGAGCGCGCGCGCGCCGAGGAGCAAGCACGGCGCGCAGGGTCCCCGCTCGCGCTGGCGGACGTCACGCTGCTTGCGCCGCTCAAGCCGCCCACGGTCCGCGACTTCGTCACCTTCGAGGCGCACGTCGAGGGGATGATGGCGGGCAACATCAAGGCGGAGTGGTATGAGGCGCCGTTCTTCTACTTCTCCAACGCCAACGCGGTCGTGGCCACCGGCGAGGACGTCCCGGTGCCGCCAGGATGTGTCGACCTGGACTTCGAGCTGGAAGTGGCGGCGGTCATCGGGACGGCCGGCCGTGACCTGACGGTCGCGGAGGCGGGCGGGCACATCGCGGCGTTCACGATCTTCAACGACTGGTCGGCGCGGGACATCGGGCGGCGCGAGGGCCGGCTCGGGCTCGGCCTGTCCAAGTGCAAGGACGGCGCGAGCACCGTCGGCCCCTGGCTGGTGACCGCGGACGAGCTCGAGCCCTACCGCACGGGCGACCGCTACGACCTGGAGCTCATCGCCTCCGTCAACGGCGTCCCGCTCGGCCGCGACACGCTGGCCAACATGTCCTGGTCGTTCGACGAGCTGGTGGCGTACGCGGCGCGCGGCGCCTGGGTATGCCCTGGCGACCTGCTTGCCTCGGGAACCTGCCGCTGGGGCTGCCTGGCGGAGCTGTGGGGACGGCGCGGACGCCAGGACCCGCCGCCGCTGAAGCCGGGGGATGAGGTGACCCTCCAGGTGCAGGGCATCGGGACGGTGACGAACCGGGTCGTCGAAGGCGCGCAGCCGCACCCGGTCCCGGCCGCCCGGCACGGCTCCAGGGCCGTCGCCGCGGAGACCGGCAGCTGATGGGTGGCAGGGCGCTGGTCATCGGCGGGACCGGGCCGACCGGCCCGCTGATCGTCGAGGGGCTCCTTGACCGTGACTTCGAGGTGACGATCCTGCACGGCGGGCAGCACGAGGCCGAATTCTCCGTGCCGGTGCGCCACATCCACGAGGACCCGCACTTCGCCGAGCCGCTGCTGCGGGGAATCGGCTCGCAGACGTTTGACCTGGTCGTCGCCCAGTACGGGCGGCTGCGGGTGTGCGCGGACGTGCTCGCGGGACGCACCGGGCGGCTGATCGCGATCGGCGGCGCGACCGGGATCGCCGCGCCGCCCGACGATCCCCGCTGGGGCGGTGCGGGCAGGCCGGTGATCGTCCCCGACGACTCGCGGATCCTCGTGGCCGACGAGGGGCCGGGCGGGCGCAACAAGATCGGGCGGCGGATGGTGCAGGCGATGGAGGCCGTCTTCGAGCACCACGCCGCGGGCGACTACAGCGCCACCTACATCGCCTACCCGCTGAACTACGGGCCCCGCACGCCAGGCCCGTACGACTGGACCGTCATCCGCCGGGCGCTCGACGGCAGGCGCAGGATCGTGGTGGCCGACGCCGGGCAGAAGATCGAGAGCCGGGTCTTCACCCAGAACGCGGCCGCGGCGGTGCTGCGGTGCGCCGACATGCCCGATGCCGCGGCGGGCCGGCGGTACTCGGTGACCGACGAATACGCGTTCACGATGCGCCAGCGCATCGAGTTCATCGGCCGCTGCCTGGACACCGAGTTCGAGATCATCGACATGCCCTACGACATCGCCTGGCCGTGCTACCCGTTCTACCGGCACTCTCCCGACCACCGGCTGACCACCAGCGTCCGCATCCGCAGCGAGCTCGGCTACGCCGACGCCGTCCCGGCCCCCGCGGCCATGGAGCTGTCGGTCCGCTGGCTGGTGGACAACCCACCGCCGGCCGGCGGGGAGCTTGAGCAGCAGATCGGCGACCCGTTCGACTACCAGGCCGAGGACGCCCTGATCGACCGGTGGCTGGACTGGCGCGACCGGTTCGGGAAGGTCGAGTCGCCGCTGCCGGCACCAGGTCACCAGTACCGACACCCGAAGAAAGAAGGACAGGCATGGCAGGCCGCGACGCCGCGATGAACGACGCAGGGGCCGCAACCGGCGGCCCGGGCGAGGGGAGCGCAGGCGGGGGACCGCTCGCCGGGATCCGGGTGATCGACTTCTCCATCGCCATGGCCGGGCCGACCTGCTCGCTGCTGCTGGCGGATTTCGGCGCCGACGTGATCAAGGTGGAGCGCCCGGCCAGGGAGCTCACCCGCTCCTGGGGGACGCACTACCACGGGCCGAATAAGGAGTTCTCCGGCCTGTTCCTGGCCCTGAACAGGAACAAGCGGGGGATGGCCCTTGACCTGAAGGACCCGTCCGACCTGGAGGTCGTCGAGGAGCTGATCAAGACGGCGGACGTGGTGCTCGAGAACTTCCGCCCCGGGGTCGCCGACCGGCTCGGGTTCGGCTACCGGCGGGCGCGGGAGCTGAACCCCCGGATCGTCTACTGCAGCATCTCCGGCTTCGGGCAGAACGGGCCGCTGCGTGACCGTCCCGGCCTGGACATGCTGCTGCAGGCGTACTGCGGCCACCTGAGCGTCACCGGGGAGGAAGGCCGGCCGTCGGTGCGCATCGGGCACTCCGCGATCGACCTGCTGACCGGAACGCACGCCGCGTACGGGATCGTGCTCGCGCTGCGCGAGCGGGACCGGACGGGGGTGGGCCAGCTGGTCGACACGTCCCTGTACGAGGGCGCCATTCAGCTGATGACCCACTACATCGCCGTGTGCTCGGGCTCGGGCGAGGTGCCGGGGAAGAGCGGGCCGTTCTTCGCCTTCAGCTCGCCCTACGGCGTGTTCAACGCCCGCGACCGCGAGTTCTTCATGGGCGCGGCGGACAACCGCATGTACCGCAGCCTCTGCGAGCTGATCGGCCGTCCCGACCTGATCGACGACGAGCGGTACAAGACCAACGCCGACCGGATCGAGCACCGCGCGGAGCTGCACGAGCAGATCATGCCGGTCTTCGCCACGAAGGACGCGCAGGAGTGGGTGGACCTGATGACCGAGGTGAACATCCCGGCCAGCCTGGTGGCCAACGTCGCCGAGGTCATCGAGCAGCCGCAGGCGCAGGCGCGGGACATGATCGTGCACACCGGCGTCGAGAACGTCTACTCGGCGGGGCTGCCGATCAAGCTGGACCGGACCCCGGGGTCGATCCGGCGCCGCGCGCCGAGCCCCGGCGAGCACAACGAGGAAATCCTGGCCGAGCTGCGAGCGTCCCGCGACGGGATCGGGTCCCGGCCGGGAGCCGCCTCGTGACGTCTGGCCCGGCTGTCGCGATCGCCGGCGCGGGCCTGGTCGGGGTCGGCGCGTTCGAGGGGGAGAGCGTCGCCTCGGTCGCTTCCCGCGCGGTCGGGGCAGCGCTGGCCGACTGCGGCCTGGCGCGGGCCGACGTCGACGGCCTGTTCGTGCACATTGGCCAGCCGCGCGGGCTTGACTACGACGAGATCGCCCGGCTGCTCGCGCTGAACGTCCAGGTCGTCATGCAGCCGTGGTCGCACGGCCGGTTCGCCGCCACGGTGCTCGGCGCCGCCTGGCAGGCGCTGCGGCTGGAGCTCGTGACCTGCGCGCTGTGCGTCGCGGTGTGGAAGCCAGGCGGCCGCCGGGCCGGGACCGTGTCGGCCGGCGGCGCGATGTTCGCCGAGACGCTGCGGGAGGGCGGCGGCCCGCACGCCGAGACCCCGTGGGCGGGGGCCGTCGCCCCGGTGTTCGGCGCGGCGCTCGCGACCCGGGCGTACTTCGAGCGGCACAAGCTGGACCTCGGGCTGCTCGGCGCCGTCCCGGTCGCCCAGCGCAAGGCCGCGCAGCGCAACCCCGTCGCGCTGATGCGAAAGCCGATGTCGCCTGACGACTACGCCGCCGCCCGCTTCATCGTCGAGCCGTTGCGGCTGTTCGACTGCTCGGTGCCCGCCGGCATCGGCGCGGCGTTCCTCCTGACGACCGGCGACCGGGCCGCCGACCTGCGCCAGCCCCCGGTCTACATCCGCGGCTGGCAGGGGATCCACGGCGGGCCCGACGAGTACATCTTCGGCCACCCGGGGCTCGGCGTCGACCAGGCGAACGTGTTCGACTACCGGCCGGCCGGCGCCGCCGAGCCGGTGTTCGGCCGGGCCGGCGTCCGCCCGGCCGACATCGACGCCCTCTACTGCTACGACGCCTTCTCCCCGCAGGTGCTGTGGACGCTGGAGCGGTTCGGCTACTGCGAGACGGGCGAGGCCGCGCATTTCGTCCAGGACGGCCGGATCGAGATCGGCGGGGACCTGCCGGTGAACACAAGCGGCGGCCACCTGTCCGAAGGCCACTCCAACGGCTGGGGGTCGTTCGCTGAGATCGTCGCCCAGCTGCGCGGGCAGGCGGCAGAACGGCAGGTGGACGGCGCGCGGCTGGCCCAGTGGGCGACCACGCTCGGCGACTCGGTGATCTTCGGTGCCGACGCGGGCTGAGGGCCGGCTGGCCAGCGTCGCCTGGGCAGGCGACGGCGACCCGGGCTACCTGCTGCGCCCCTCGCCCGACAGCGAGCGGTTTTTCGCCGAGCTCGCGGCCGGGCGCTTCGTCCTGCGCTTCTGCCCGTCCTGCGCGCGGCCGCGGTATCCGCACGCGCCGGTGTGCCCGTACTGCGGAACCGACGGCCACGAGTGGCGGCAGGCGCCGCCGGACGGCACGGTGCTGAGCTGGGCCAGGTGCCACCTGGAGTTCGTGCCCGAGTTCGCGCCGCTGCTGCCGTACGTGGTGCTCGACGTGCAGCTGACGGCGGGGGTCCGGATCATCGCCCGGCTGGCGCCGGGACAGCCGGAGCCCTTCGCCGGCATGGAGGTGCGGCTCGCGGCGGAGCGCTGGCCGGGCGGCGCCGCGGTCCCGATCTTCGTAGCAAGTGACTAGCGGAAGGAGCCCGCGGTGAAAGAGCTCAGCGGCCGCGTCGCCGTGGTGACCGGGGCGGCGAGCGGCATCGGGCGCGCGCTCGCGTCCAGATTCGTCGCGGAGGGCATGAGCGTGGTGCTCGCCGACGTCGAGCAAGAGCCCCTCGACCGCGCCGTGCGGGAGCTGCAGGACGCGGGCGGCAAGGACGCGGGCGGCCGTGACCGCGTGCTCGGCGTGCAGACCGACGTCTCGCGCCTTGAGCAGGTCGAGGCGCTCGCCGCGCGGACGCTGTCCAGGTTCGGGGCGGTGCACGTGGTCTGCAACAACGCGGGCGTCGGCAGCGGCGCCTCGCTGGCCGAGATCCCGCTCGAGGTGTGGCACTGGGTGATGGGGGTGAACTTCTGGGGAGTCCTCTACGGCTGCCGGGTGTTCCTGCCGCTGCTGCGCCAGCAGCCCGAGGGTCACATCGTCAACACCGCCTCCGTGGCGGCCCTGTGCGGGGAGGCGCCAACGACCGCCCCGTACGTGGCCTCCAAGGCGGCGGTCCTTGGCATGTCGGAGACGCTGCAGCGCGAGCTGGAGGACGCAGGCGAGCCGATCGGCGTGTCGGTGCTGCTGCCCGGGCCGGTGAACACGAACATCCCGACCTCGGACAGGAACCGCCCGTCCGGCGTGCCGTCGCTGCGCGACCACCCGTCACAAAAGCTCGCCCAGCAGTTCCTGCGCAGCGTGATGGGCACCACGTGGCTCGAGCCGGACCAGGTCGCGGCCATGGTGGTGGCCGCGATCAGGGACAACCGCTTCTATATCGTCACCCACCGGGAACGGACGATCGACATCGTCCGCAAGAGGCTCGAGCCCATGGGGATCCTCGACTCGATCGGGAACCCCGCCTGAGCCAGGCGAGCGCCAGCGAGAAGGGCAGATCCATGCGCGTGATCGAGGTAGCGGAGTTCGGCGGGCCCGAGGTGCTGCGGCTTGGCAGCCGCCCCGACCCGGTTGCGGGGCCGGGGGAGGTCGTCGTGGGCATCGAGTTCGCCACGGTCAACCCCAGCGACCTGGGCGCACGCAGCGGCGGCACGCACCGGCGGGTGCCCGGCATGCCGCTGCCGTTCGTGCCCGGCTGGGACCTGGCGGGCACCGTGCTGGCCACCGGCGAGGGCGTGACCCGGTTCCGGTCCGGCGACCGGGTGCTCGGGATGATCCCGTGGGTGCCGGTCCTGGCGCGGGTCGGCGCCTACGCCGAGGCGGCCGCGGTGGAGGAGTCGTGGCTGGCCCACGTGCCTGACGGGCTCGACCTCGCGGCGGCGGCCACGCTGCCGCTCAGCGGCCTGACCGCGGCCCAGGGCCTCGCGATCCTGAACCCGGCCCCCGAGTCGACCTTGCTCGTGACCGGCGCGAGCGGCGCGGTCGGCTGGTTCGCCACCCAGCTCGCGGTGCGGGCCGGCTGCCGGGTCCTGGCGCTGGCCAGCCACGGCGACGAGGCGTGGGTGGCGAGCCTGGGCGCCGAGGCGCTGCCGCGCGGCACAGACCTCGCCGCCGCCGGGCCGGCCGACAACGTGCTGGACGCCGTGCCGCTCGGCCCCGCCGCCGCGGCCGGCCTGCGGAAGGGCGGGACGGCGGTCTTCACCCGGCCCCCGCAGGACGCCGCGCCCGACGGCGTGACGTTCGAGACCGTGTGGGTCGAGCCGGATGCCGCGGGCCTGGAGCGGCTGGCCGCCGACCTGGCCGCCGGGCGGCTGGTCACCCGGATCGCCGAGGTGATCCCGCTGGCCGACGCCCCCCGCGCCCACGCGCTCGCCGAGCGCGGGGGCACGCGCGGCAAGCTCGTGCTCGCCACCGCCCGGCATGCCGGCAACGGCAAGTAAGAACAATAAGGAAACGCCCGGCGAGGCAGCGAGGCAGCGACGACAGCGGAGACAGCGGAGACAGCGGAGACAGCGAGGTGCGCGTGACGGTACGTCTGTTCGGCGTCGGTGACGTCTTCCCCAACGTCGAGGACGGGCGCGGTGCCTTCAGGCACTTGTCCCCGCTGCTGCGCAAGGCGGACCTGGTCGTCGGCAACTGCGAGGGGGTCTACTCCGACCGCGCTTACCCGGTCCCGAGCCACAAGCACCCGATGATCGCGCCCAGGGCGCGCGGCGCGGCCCTGGGCGAGGCGCCGTTCCACCTGCTGAGCTGCGCTAACAACCACGCCATGGACGGCGGGTTCGAGGGGCTGTCGGACACCATCGACCTGCTCGCCGCCCAGGGCATCGCGGTGACCGGCGCGGGCAAGGATCTCGGCCAGGCGACGGCCGCCACGATCCTGGAGCGCGGCGGGACCAGGATCGCGTTCCTCGGGTTCTGCTCGGTGTTCCCCGTCGGCTACGAGGCACGCCCGGCGCGGCCAGGCATCGCGGCGATCCGGGTCCGCACCTTCTACGCCGACCCGGACCGCAACTTCTGGGAGCCGGGCATAGCGCCGGCGATCTTCACCGAACCGGTTGAAGAGGACCTCCAGACGTGTGCCCGGGCCCTGGAACGGGCCCGCGCGGCGGCCGACGTCGTCGTCGCGCTCTGCCACTGGGGCTACTCGAGCTGGCTGGAGGTCCTGCAGGACTACGAGCTGCGGCTGGCGCGGTACATCGTGGACCACGGGGCCGACATCGTCTTGTGCTGTCACCACCACAGCCTGCGCGGCGTGGAGTTCCGCGACCGGCGGCCGATCTTCTACGGGCTCGGCAGCCTGGTCCACCACATCCGCATCCCGGCGATGACACCGCAGGAGGCGGCCCGCCGGCGCGCCCGCGGCGCGGCGAACGCGCCGGCGGGCAGCGCGCAGTTCCCGCTGTTCCCGTTCGATCCCGATGCCCGGATGACCGGCATCGCGACGTTCGACGTGGCCGCGGACGGCTCGCTGACGGCGGGGTTCATCCCCGCGATGATCCTGCAGGACGGCTCGACCGAACCGCTGTCCGCCGATGACCCGCGGGCCGCCGAAGTGGCCGGCTACCTGGAGCGCATTACCCGCGAGCGCGGCTTTTCCACCAAGTTCTCCCGCGGCCAGTGGGAGGGCGTCATGCAGGTCGAGGTCGCCGCCGGAGAGGGGGAACCGTGATCGAGCACCCCGGCAAGGTCGCGATCGTGACGGGGGCGGCGTCGGGGAACGGGCGCGGCATCGCGCTGTCGCTCGCGGCCGCCGGGGCCGCCGTCGTCGTCGCCGACATGAGCAAATCGCCGCGCCCCGGCGGATTCGACGCCGAGCCTGATACCGACACCGACGACCTGATCCGGGCTCGCGGCGGCCGGTCGGTGTATGTCCGCGCCGACGTGGCCGAGGCGGACGAGGTCCGCAAGCTCGTGGCGTCGGCCGTCGGCGCGTTCGGCCGGATCGACGTCCTGGTGAACAACGCCGGCATCATGCCGGCGCAGCCGGTCAGCTTCACCGACGACTCCGAGGACACCTACGACGCGGTGATGCGCGTGAACGCCCGCGGCGCGTGGCTCTGCTGCCGCGAGGCGATCAGGCAGATGCTGCGCCAGGAGGACGCCGGCCGGGTGCGCGGCAAGATCGTCAACGTGGTCAGCATCTCCGGCGTGCTCGTCGGCTTCGGCGGCTTCACGCACTACGCCATGTCCAAGGGCGCGCTCCAGGCGCTCACCAGGACGCTCGCCGCCGAGTACGCGGCCAGGAAGATCACGGTGAACGCGGTCGCGCCCGGCTTCTTCCGCACCGCGATGACCGCCTCGGTGTACCGGGACCCGGAGGCGGCGCGCGGCTTCACCGAGACCGTCCCGATGGGGGAGACCGGCCGCCCTGAGGACCTTGGCGGCGTCGTCTCGTTCCTGGTCTCCCCGGCGGCGGACTACCTGACCGGCACGGTGATCCCTGTCGACGGCGGCTACACGAGCATCGCACCCATGCCCAGGCTGTGAGAAGGAGCAACGACCGATGAACAAGTTCATGCTGGCGAACCGCCGCAAGCAAGGCATGACGCTGGAGCAGTTCAACTATGAGTGGGGCGTCATCCACGTGGCGGTGATGCTGACCACGCCGTCCGCGATGCAGATTTTCCGGCGCTACGTGCAGGGCTACACGCTGGCGGACGTCGACGGCCAGGCGCTGGCCTACCCGCTGTCCCCGCAGCGGTGGGACGGGTTCGCGTCGCTGTCGTTCGAGACTCTCGACGACTTCGCCCGCTCGATGGAGGAGCCCGACTACCTGGTGCGCGCGCGGCCGCACGACTTCAGCGACCCGGCGATGGTGCTCGAGCTGACCGGCGAGGAGGTGATCTTCGACGACCTCACCGCCCCCGAGGAGGACGCCGTCAAGCTCGTCCACTTCCTGCGCCGCGCCCCCGGCGTCGGCCGCGAGCAGTTCGCCAGCGCCTGGCGGGCCGGATACGCCGCCGCGGTGACCGAAGCGACCCGCGATGCCAAAGGGCTGGTCAGGAAGTACGTGCAGAACCCGACGCTCGGGCTGGAGGGCAGCCCGTTCGAGGGTTCCGCGTACGCGCAGGGGATGTTCGGCAGCTTCGGCGGCATCGAGGAGTTCTTCTTCGCAAGCCGCGCCGACTTCGACGCGTTCACTGCGGACGCGGGGACGCGCGAGTTCCTGCTCAAGCGCGGGGCCGGGATCGTGGACCCGGACGGCAGCTTCTCGATCGTGGTCACCGACCGGCTCAGGTTCGCCAGCGCACCGTCGCCGGACGGCGCCTCCGTCTACTGCTGGGCCCCGCCCGGCCTGGAGGTCCGCAGCATCCCCGGCGTCTGGAGCGGCCCGGTCGGCTAGCCGAACAGGCCCAATTTTCATCAGAACGGTCCCCGGCTCCTCTTCGCGCGCCCGATTAGTCCCTCGGCGGTGTCGCCGGCGCGGTGCGCGTTCGCGTGCCCGGGGCATGGCTCCGGCTCCAAGTGATCGCGAAGACTGGCTCTGTCTGAAATAACGCGATCGTAAACGCCCCGCTGCAAATGGGGGGTACGCCTGAGTGGCGGGTCACCGAGGCCGGTTACATGGACTGGGGCGGTAGTTCTCCGGGGCGGTATTCCCCGCGCCGTGCTAATTCGGCGCCGGCTTCGCACAGGTAGTCGGCGAGGAGCTGGGCGAGCCGGGCATGGGGGTTGTAGGCGGCCAGCGCC
>JASHPP010000538.1 GCA_030038035.1 Trebonia sp. | reverse complement strand
AGCCTGGTGATCGTCGGCCTGGACGGGCGGCTGGTCACCGACGGGCCGTGGCGGGTCAACCAAGCGGGGTTCGTGATCCACAGCGCGATCCACGAGAGCCGCGAGGACGCGCTGTGCGTGCTGCACACGCACACGAAGGCGGGCTGCGCGGTCGCCGCCCAGGAGCACGGGCTGCTCCCGCTCAACCAGATGTCCCTTGAGTTCTACAACCGAGTCGCCTACCACGACTACGAGGGCATCGCGGTCAACAGCGAGGAGAAGAAGCGGCTCGTCGCCGACCTCGGCGACAAGCCGGTCATGATCTTGCGCAACCACGGGCTGCTCACCGTGGGCAGGACGCCCGGGCAGGCGTTCCTGCGGATGTTCTACCTGGAGCGCGCGTGCCAGATCCAGGTGGACGCGATGGCCGGGGGAGCGCCGCTCGTGGTGCCGCCGGACGTCTGCGAGCGCGCGGCGCGACAGTTCGCGGGCGACGGCGGTGCCGACGACTACGCGGACACCGGCTCGCCGAATCTGGCCTGGCAGGCCATGCTGCGCCTGGCCGACCGTATCGCCCCGGACCACAAGGAGTAACCGCCATGGCAGGAGAGCGCGAAGACGTCCAGTTCTGGTTCGATCCGCTGTGCCCCTGGGCCTGGATCACCTCGCGCTGGATGCTTGAGGTGGAGAAGGTCCGGCCCGTGCAGACCGACTGGCGGATCATGTCGCTGGCTTACCTGAACCTGGTCCAGCACGAGGGCAAGGGCCTGAGCGAGGAATACCTTGAGCGCATGAGCCGGGCCTGGGGGCCGGTCCGGGTCTGCGCCGCCGCGGCGGAGCACGCGGGTCCCGGCATCCTCGGCCCGCTCTACACCGCCATCGGCACCCGCATCCACAACCAGGAGCGCCGGGGAGATCCGGACGTGATCCCCGAGGCCCTGGCGGAAACCGGGCTGCCCGCGTCGCTAGCCGACGCCGCCGAGAGCACCGACTTCGACCAGCTGATCAAGGCCTCCCACCACGAGGCGTTCGACGAGGTCGGCCTCGACGTCGGGACTCCGGTGATCCGCGTCCGCGGCAAGGCCATGTTCGGCCCTGTCATCACGCCCGCGCCGCGCGGCGAGGCCGCCGGGGAGCTGTGGGACGGGCTGGTGCTGGTGATCAAGGCGGACGGCTTCTTCGAGCTCAAGCGCAGCAGGGACCGCAGGCCCTCCTTCGACTGACCCCGGGCCGGCGGGCGGCGCGAGCCTGCGGAATGAACCCGGCGGTCAACGCGATCACCGTCGTGCTGGCGCGGGAGGCGCTGCGGGCCGCTGACGCCGCCGACGAGGCGCTGCGGCGAAACGAACGGGACAAGCCCGGGCCGCTCACCGGGGTGCCGATGACGGTCAAGGAGAACATCGACGTGGCCGGCTCGGCGACGACGCTTGGCGTCGCCGCGCTGCGGGACGCGGTGGCGGCGCAGGGCGCGCCGCACATCGGCGAACTGTGCACCCGCCCGGCGTTCGAGGTGGGCTCCGACCTCGACCCGCGCTGGCAGGCCGGCTGGCCGGCGGCGCTGCGGATGTGCGTGGCCGTCAACCTGCTGGGCCTGCCCGCGGTCACCGTGCCCGTCGGCTGCGACGGCGGCCTGCCGCAGGCCGTGCAGGTCATCGGGCCGCGCTTCCGCGAGGACCTGTGCCTGGACGCCGCCGCGGCGATCGAGGCGGGAACCGGCCCGCTCACCCCGGTCGACCCGCGACCAGGTGCGGCCCGCCCCTTATCCAGAACGATCCGTGGCGCCTCCCCTACGTCATTTGTCCCGGCCAAGTCGGCCCCGATGTCGGACGACACGGCGGCCGCGGCCGGGTCTACTGGCGCTATGAGCACAGCACTGCCCATCGCCGGGGAGTCCCGGCACTCCCGCCTCGCCGACCTGGTGCGCAACATCAGCTATGA
Organism: Trebonia sp.; assembly: GCA_030038035.1. The sequence goes on along the minus strand of JASHPP010000538.1, from coordinate 6,651 downwards.
GGTGATGCCGTTCAAGAACACCGAACGGGACGTGCTCGAGAACGTGCCCGGTGACGTCCCGCTGACGGTCACGGTGACCGCGGCCAAGGGAATCGGCACGACCCTTGACCTCGCCGAGCGGCTGCACAAGCACGGGTACACGGTCGCCCCGCACCTGCCGGCCAGGCAGTTCACCGGGCAAGCGCAGGTCCGCGAGGTCGTGCACCGGCTAGCCGAGGCCGGGATCCGGTCGGTGTTCGTGATCGGCGGCGACGCGCCGGTCCCGGCGGGCCCGTATCCGGACGCGCATTCGCTGCTGCTGGCCATGGCCGCGGCGGGGCACCCGTTCACCGAGGTCGGCATCGGCGGGTACCCGGAGGGCCACGCGTCGATCGCCAGGCAGGCGATCGACGAGGCGCTGCGGCGGAAGGCGCCGCTGGCCACCCGCGTCCTCACCCAGATGTGCTTCGACGCCGCGACGACCGCGACGTGGGCCGCGGACATCGCCACGGCGGGCGTGGAGCTTCCCGTCTACGTCGGCATCCCCGGGCCGGTGAACCGGCAGAAGCTGGTCCGCATCTGCGCGGGCATCGGGCTGGGCCAGTCGGCGCGCTTCCTGCACAAGCAGCAGGGCATGCTGTCGCGCTTCCTGCTGCCCGGGGGCTACCGCCCCACGAAACTCGCCAGGCAGCTCGCCGCCGCGGCGGGCAGGCACAGCACCAACATCCGCGGGCTGCACATCTTCACGTTCAACGAGCTGCGCGGGACCGAGACCTGGCGGCAGCAGCTGCTCGCCGCGATCTCCTGGAAGGAGGACCGGCCATGACTCAGGCGTCCAAGGCGCGTGACAACTACGTGCTCGACCTGGCCCAGGCCAGGCGCGGCTACGCGCTCAACCGGCTGCTCGGGTCGCTGATGGACCCGAACAGCCGGCAGCGGTTCGCCCGCGACGAGGCCGCCTACTGCGCGGGCTACGGGCTGTCGGAGCAGCAGCGGCGGGCCGTCATCGAGCGCGACTGGGCGCAGCTGCTCGAGCTCGGCGCGTCGGTCTTCTACGCGTTCAAGCTGACCATGGTCGACCGCACGTCGATGCAGCACCTGTCCGCCGCCTTCACCGGGATGTCGCCCGAGGAGTTCGCGGCGGTCATGGCGGCGGGAGGGCGGAACTTTGGCTAGCGTCAGCTGGGGGCTCGCCACCTCCCACGTGCCGCCGATCGGCGCGGCGATGGACAACCACGCGACGGCGGACCCCTACTGGAAGCCGCTGTTCGACGGCTACGGCCCGGCCCGCAAGTGGATGGCCGGCCACCAGCCGGACGTGGCGGTGATCGTCTACAACGACCACGCGAACTTCGTCGGCCTGGACATGGTCCCCGCGTTCGCCATCGGCGCCGCGGACTCCTACGCCATCGCCGACGAGGGACGGGGCAGACGCCCGGTCCCGGACGTGGCCGGCGCGCCCGAACTGAGCGAGCACCTGATACGCGAGCTCATCGACGACGGCTTCGACATCACGACGTGCGGCAAGCTCGACGTCGACCACGGGCTCACGGTCCCGCTGTCGGTGTACTGCCCGGACCCGGGCGACGCCTGGCCCTGCGCCGTCGTGCCCGTGCTCGTCAACGTCATCCAGTACCCGCAGCCGACGGCCGCCCGCTGTCTCGCGCTCGGCAAGGCCCTCGGCAAGGCGATCAGGTCATACCCGCGCGAAATCAAGGTCGCGGTGTTCGGCACGGGCGGCATGTCGCACCAGCTGGCGGGCGCGCGCGCCGGCCTGATCAACCCGCGGTTCGACCGCATGTTCCTCGACGCGATCGAGCGCGATCCCGCGTCGCTCGCGGCGCTGAGCCGCGAGGAGTACATCGCGCAGGCAGGCACCGAGGGCATCGAGCTGATCATGTGGCTGGTGATGCGCGGGGCGCTGAGCGACGCCCTGGTCCGCGTCCACGAGACCTATCATGTTCCCGCGTCCAACACCGCCGCGGGGCTGGCGCTGTTCGAAGACCTGGGTGGCTAGGAAAGGACCCTGATGACCGCGTTCGTCCTCGTGCACGGGGCATGGCACGGCGGGTGGGCGTGGCGGCGGGTGGCCCCGGCGCTGCGCGCCGCCGGGCACGAGGTGCACGCCCCGACCCTGACCGGGGTCAGCGACCGCGCGCACCTGCTCAGCCCGGCCGTCGGGCTCGGCACGCACGTGCAGGACGTCGTGGCGCTCATCGAGGCCTACGACCTGCACGACGTGGTGCTCGTCGGGCACAGCTACGCCGGGCAGGTCGTGACCGGGGTCGCGGACCGCCTTCCCCGGCGGATCGCCAGGCGCGTCTATCTCGACGCGTTCGTGGGCGACGACGGGGACGCCGCGATCGGCCTGCTGCCCGCGGCCGTCGCCGGGCACTACACGGAATCGGTCGCCGGATCCGGGTTCGGCTGGCTGATTCCGGTGCGCTCGCTGGCCGTCCTCGGCGTCACCGACGACGCCGACCTGCGGTGGCTCGCTCCCCGGCTGACCCCGCACCCGTGGCTCAGCTATACCGAACCGCTGCGGCTGACCGGGGGCCACGAGGCCGTGCCCGCGGCGTTCGTCGAGTGCACGAGCTGGCTGCGGGTGTTCCAGCCGCAGGCGGACCGGGCCGCGGCCCGCGGCTGGCCGGTGCACCACATCGCGACCGGGCACGAGGCGATGGTCACCGCGCCCGCGGAACTCGCCGGCCTGCTGCTCACCCTCGCCAAGGGCTGACGGTCACCACGGTCACCGCGACGGCACCAGGCCCTCGCGGATCGCGACAAGCGCCGCCTGCGTGCGCGAGCTCAGCTGCAGCTTGCGCAGCACGTTGCTGACGTGGGTGCGCGCCGTGCGCTCGCTGATCACCAGCTCGGCGGCGATCTCCTTGTTCGTCTTCCCGCGGGCGACCAGGATCAGCACGGCCCGCTCCCGCTGCGTCAGCGCGCCGACGCCCGTGGGCGGCGCGACCATGTCCCGCGTGAGCTGGCGCGCCACCGCTGGATCGAGGAACACCTCGTCGCGGGCGGCCGCCAGGATCGCGGCGGCGACCTCGGCCGGCCCCGCGTCCTTCAGCAGGTAGCCCCGCGCGCCGCTGGCCAGCGCGGCGCGCACCCGCTCCATCTCACCGAAGCTCGTCAGCACGACGACCCGAGTCCGCGGGTACAGGCCGGTGATCCGCGACGTGGCCGCCACCCCGTCCACCCGGGGCATCATCAGGTCGACGAGGACGACGTCGGGGAGCTCGGCGCGTACCGCCATCGCGGCGAGCATGTCCAGGGCGTCCTGGCCGTCGGCCGCCTCCGCCGCCACCTCGATGTCGCGCAGCACCTCCAGGTAGGCGCGGATGCCGCGGCGCACCACCGCGTGATCGTCGACGATCATCACCCGGACCGGCCCCGGCTGCCCGGTCATGGCGCCCCTTCCCGGGCCGGCTGGCCGGCGGCCGGGGCCGCCTCTGGCGCCAGCGGCACCACGATCCGGACGATGGTGCCCGGGCCGCGGCGCGGCCCGGCAGTCACGGTGCCGCCCCAGCGCTGCGCTCGTTCCCGCATCGTGGTCAGGCCATAGCCGTCGGCCGCGGCGGAGGCCGCGCTGATCCCGCACCCGTCGTCCGCCACGGTCGCGGTGAGCCGGTCATCGCGGACGGTCAGCCTGATGACCACGGCGCGGGCCCGCGCGTGCTTGACCACGTTGTGGATGGCCTCGGCGATGATCCGGTAGATGTCCTCGGCCAGCTCGCCCTTGACCCGTTCCTGCGCGCCGCTGACCGCCAGCCGCAGCCGCAGGCCCGTCCGGTTCGCGGTGCTGTCGGCCAGCGCGCGGACCGCCTCCTCCACGCCGCGCAGCTCCGCCGCCGCCGACGGCCGCAGCTCGTGCACCATCGCCCGCAGGTCGGCGAGCGCGGTGCGGGACAGCATGCCGACCTCGTCCGCGATCCGCGCCACGGCCTGCGCCGGCACCGGGTCGCCGCGCTGAGCGACCACCTCAAGCGACTTGGCCTGCATGCCGATCGAGAAGACCTGCTGCACGATCGAGTCGTGCAGGTCGCGGGCCAGCCGCTGGCGCTCCTCGCGGCGCGCGCTGTCCCGCTCGCTGCGCAGCAGGGCGGAGTAGTCGACGGCGACCGCCGCCTGTTCGGCCATCGCGGCCAGGAACTCAAGCGTCCGCTGCCCGACCACCTGCCCCGGCGCGAAGAACGCGTTGAGCACGCCGGCGGCACGGCCGCGGACCAGCAGCGGGACGCTCGCGAAGAAGTCCCACCGCGGCTCGCGCATGTACTCGCGCAGCGGCTCCCACGCCGGGTCCGCCATGATCACGGTCCACCGGCCGGCGACGACCACCGGCTCGCCGCGCGCGAACGCGTCGAGCATCATCAGCGCGGCGCCCCGCCGCTGGCAGTCCATCAGCCGGTCGAGGAAGTCCGCGTGGTGCGCGAACCCCGCCATGCCCATGATCCGCAGTCCGCGGCCCGTGGGGTCGAGCGCGAGGATCTGCACGGCGGCCAGCGCGTCGGCCTGCACGACCTCCGACGCCAGCGCGTCGAGCATCGCGGTCAGCGAGCCCTGCGAGGCCAGGTTCGCGGCCGCGCGGGCGATGGCGGCGACGCGCCGCTGCCGCTGCCGCTCGTCGGTGACGTCACGGAACGCGACGACGGTCAGCGACGGGTCGGCGGGCAGCGGCCGCGCGCGGTAGGCGAACTCACGCCGGATCCCCGGTCCGGGAGACCAGGCGGTCACCTGCTCGGCCGAGCCGTCGTCGGGCAGCCAGGCCCGCCCGCCCGCGTCAGGCGCGGCAGGCGGGAACGGAGCCACGGCACCGGCCAGGTCGGCTTCGGCGCGGCCGCACAGCGCCGCCGCGGCCTGGTTGAGCCGGACGAACCGCCCGGCCGAGTCCACCACGGCCAGGCCGTCAGGGCTGCTGACCGCGACTTCCGCCCACATGACCGCCGACCTCCTCCTCCTGGGAGTGACGGTACCGCCGCGGCAGTCGCCACGGACCGTTCGGGATAAGAATCGAAGCCCGCGCCTGCGCGGTCCTGTCAGCCGCGCGCGGGGCTGGCGGCGAGGTTCTCCGCGTGTGCCGCCCAGGCGGCGGCCAGCCGCTCGACGGCGAGCTCGAGCGTGCCCGGCTGCTCGGCGAACGACAGGCGAACGAACTGCCTGTGCCGGCCGTCGGCGCACGCGGCGCCGCCGGGCATGACCGAGACGCCGTGCCTGGCGGCGGCCTGGATGTAGGCGTCCGCGGAATCGAGCGGGAGTTCGGCCCATAGCGACAGGCCGGCCGCGGGCCGCTCCGCCCGCCAGGCGGGCAGGTGCGCGCCGACCAGCGCGGCGAGGTGGTCGCGCCGCTGGGTGAGCGCGTCGCGGTGCGCGGCCAGCCAGCCGGCGTCGATGGCGGCGAGCAGCTGGGCGGCGAGCGCCTGGCTGAGCACCGAGGTGCCCAGGTTGAGCGCCGCCTTGCGGGCGATGACCGCCTCGCGCACCCGCTCGCCGGCGCGGATCCACCCGACCCGCAGGCCGCCCCACAGCACCTTGGAGACCGAGCCGACCGAGATCGCCGGCTGCGCCGGCCGGGGCGGGCTGACCACGCTCACGGCGCAGGTGCTCGCCGAGCAGGCATGGATAGTCCGGGCGCTGCGCGCCTACGGCACGTGCGAGTCCGCGACCGCGCACGGGGTGCTCGACGTGACCGTGCGACTTCGGTAAGTGAGTCCGGTTTTGTCCCGAACGCATGGCCGTCCGCGTGCGTTCTCCTGGTTGAATCCCGCTGTTGTGCGGAAGCAGCAGGCGTGGCAGGGCACCGCGGGCGTACGCTGGCGCAGCGAACGGTGCCGGGCTTGGCCGCCCTGCACTCCCGCCCGTCGCTGAGGGACTGCGGATGTGCAACCAGAACGAGTGGATTGTGCGCGAGGCGTTCCGTGCCTACCAGTGCGGTGATATCGCGCGGATGATGGAGTTCGTGGACCCCGACCTGGATTGGACCAACGTCGATCCGGGGGACGAGCTCGAGCAGGTCCTCGCCCATGGCGAGAAGGTCGTGCTCGTGATGTGGGCGCCGGGGACGCCGAAGGCGCCGGGCCCGGACAGGTACCGGCCCTGGCGGGCCGACGGCAGGACCTACGACGTCGCCACCGTCCGGGACGGGGTGATCGTCGCGCTGCACGCCTGCCGTGACCGCGGCGAGGCGCAGTCGCTCGCCGGGCTTGCCTGACGGCACGCCGGAGGCCAGTTCATCCCATCCGGATGATGCGGGGCTGACCCGCCGTGGGATCGAATCAACCGCGACGGGCCAAGGCTCGGCTCGGTGCTGCCGCTGCCCGACCCTGGCCGCTCGGCACAGAAGAGATGAGGAGTCAGGCCATGGCCAAAGGAGACGCGCCGGTGCTCGAGGCACTGGCCGACATCAACGCGACGTCGCTGGAGCGGACCGAACTGGACCCGGAGTCGCTCATCATGGTCAGGCTCGCCGCGCTCGCGGCGGTGGACGCCCCGGCCTCGTCATACCTCGCTCACCTGGGACCCGCGGCCGACATCGGCATGACGCTCGACCAGGCCCAGGACGTGCTCGTCGCGGTGGCGCCGATCGTGGGCACCGCGCGGACGCTGTCGGCGGCCAGCAAGATCGTCGAAGCGCTCGGCCTGGCGATCGACCTGGCAGACCGGGACTAG
>JASHPP010000070.1 GCA_030038035.1 Trebonia sp. | reverse complement strand
GACCGCTGCACCGATCCCCCCTCACGACCGAGCTTTCCGGAAATCCCCTGACATATGAGACGCCCATGCCGGGAACACGGTTGACACGGTGCTGCCTGCCCAGCATGTAACCACCAGCCCGGCGACTCCCCTAGACCGCCCTTCGGCACTCGGCGTCACGCCGCGGGTGACGACCAGGGAGACGGACGAGTCCTACCTGCCGTTGCCGCGATCGGCAGATCATTCCCTGGGCTTCCCGGCCGTCGACCACTTCGCCGCCCGCTCGGCGGCACTCCGTCCGCTGCAGGACTCGTTCCCGCTGGATCGCCCTGCGGAGGGGTCAGGGGACCGGCGTTCAGCTCGCGGTGACGCCGTGCCGAGCGGCCGGGGTGAGCACCCGGCCAACGCGCTCTACCAGCAGGGTCATCTCGTAGGCAACAAGACCCAAGTCGATCGAGGTCGCGAGCACGGCCAGGCTAGCGCCATTGCTGATCGCCATCACGACCAGCACGCCGCGGTGCATCTCCACCACGGTCTGCGCGACCGGGCCGCCTTCGAAAACCCGGGAGGCACCTTGCGTAAGGCTGGCAAGGCCCGACGTGATCGCAGCGAGCTGGTCTGCGTGCTCTCGCGGGAACCCCGCAGAAATCGCCAGGGGCAGCCCGTCGGCGGACACCACGATCGCACGGGCCACGCCCGGAACCCGCTCTACCAGGTTCGTGACCAGCCAGCTCAGATCCTGAGCAGGGCGTCCCGGCGTGCTCACACGCTCTCTCCTCTGGTCGTTTCAAGCGAATCACGACGGCCCGTTTGTCGGTGACGCCTGAAAACTGACCCGGCGGGGACCGGCGCTGGTCCGGAGGTCAGCCGCGGGTGCCGCGCAGGAATTCTGGCCGGGCGGGCAGACGCCATCGTCTTCATCGGAGGTCCCCTCTGGCAGGCGGTTGGAGCAGCCGCACAAGAGCGGTCCTGTTCCGCCCCGCCCGGGGAGGCGTAGTCCGGAAGTGAGAGGCCGATGCCGGTTGCACGCCAAATTTTCCTGCAAGTTTCAGGTGCAAGACATCGGTCAGCTGACGTATATCGAACCGGGTGGTGCGCGGCTCACAGCGGCAGCGCGCGCTGCGCGCTTCCGGCGGCCGTGACGGGCTACGGGAGCTACGGGAAGAGAGGCGACGGCTGATGCACTGGCGCCGACGCCCCGCGCGGAGCCCTGGTAGCCGGGGTCGAGCACGATCAGCGCGCGGGTGGCTCCGTAACCGTGGAAGCAGACGAGTCGCCAGTTCGGCCTTAGCGGCCGCTGGCCACCGGAACCGGCAGCCGGGCCGCCTGCCGCGCGCCGACCCGGCGGGCCCTGGCGGCCAGGGCCGCGGTGCGGGCAAGCAGCATCGCGACGGACAGGAAGATCAGCGCGTCGGTGAGCGCGCCCACGGTGATCTGGCTGGTCGTCAGCCAGTGGCCGAGCTGGGCGCCGAACACGTGGGTGGAACCGTAGGAGAAGTAGATGCGGGCGCCGACGACCGCGCTCCACAGCAGGGCGTACGGCATGCCCGCGTAGGAGGCGACCTTGCCGGTCCGCTCATCGGGGAACACGCGGATCAGCCCGTCGGCAAGGACGCCGAGCGCCAGGCCGGCCGCGGCCGCGGCCAGCTCGAGCAGCAGGCCGTTGCCTGACGTGGCGACGCCCGCGAAGTAGAACGGGACGATGATCGCCGCCGCGACGAACGGGCGCAGCAGCCGCAGCGGGGTGACGTACTTTCGTCCGAGGTCGGACATCAGCACGGCGCCCAGGATGATGAGGTTGGGGATCAGAACGCTGGCGTCCACGGGAACTCCTTGGCTGAAGCGTTTGCGGTGACGTGTGCCACGCTAGGCAGCGGACTCCTGCCGCCGCGTCGGCCCACAGCTCGATGCCGGGTCCATACCGGGTGGAGGTGCGCATGCCGGGACGGCGGAAGCCAGGTGGAGACGCCGACGTCCACCCGGGGTCAACCCCCGCGCCGGCGCGCGCCGCCGGACCCGCCGGATACGTTGGAGGCGTGTTCCGCTCCCTCGCCTGTCTCGCCGCGCGGGGCGACAGCCCGGCCGGCGTGCCGCCGGTGCTGACGGCCGTCCGGTTCCTCATCCTGGCGATCGTGCTGGTCACGGTTCCCCTGGCCACGCCGCACCCTGGAGTGGGGGCCCAGGGTGTCGCGGTCGCGGTCACGCTCGGCATCAGCGTCGTCGCGTGGCTCGTGTGGGAGTTCACCGGCCGCGCGCATCGGGTGGAGCTCCCGGCGCTTGTCGTGCTCGGGGCGGCCGGCGGCGCGCTGGCCGGCGTGTCGTCGCAGAGCCCGGCCATCGCGGTCGGCTGCCTGGTGACCGCCTCGGCCGGCGTCCGGCTGGACACCGAGGCGTCGCTTGCGATCACCGCCGAGACGGTCGCCGCGTTCCTCATCGCGGGCATCTCGACCGGGGCGCCAGCAGGGACGCTGGCGGGTTACTCGGCGGCGCTCATCGGGCTGTGGGCGTTCGGGCTGACCCGCCGCGCGTACGTGCTGCGTGCCGAGCAGGCCGAGCAGGCGCTCGAGCAGGCCCGCCGGGCGCACCAGGCCGAGAGCCAGGCGGCGGCGCTGGCCGAACGGGCGCGGATCGCCAGGGACATCCACGACGTGCTCGCCCACTCACTGGCCGCGGTGTCGGTCAACCTGCAGGCCGCCGAGGGCCTGCTCGCCTCGCTCCCTGACGAGCGCCCAGAACTCGCCAAGGCACTGGAGTGCCTGGAACGGGCCGGAGCCTTCACCAGGGAGGGGATGGTGGAGGTGCGCCGGGCGATCCTGGCGCTGCGGGACACGGCCACGGCCCCCGCGCCGCTGGCGGAGCAACTGGCGGCGCTGGCCAGGCAGTACCGCGCCGACGGCGACATGGCCGTCGACTTCACCGTGGCAGGAACGCCGCGGGCGGTGGCCGCCGAGGCGGCGCTGGCCGCCTACCGGACCGCGCAGGAGGCGCTGACCAACGCCCGCAAGCACGCGCCGGGACAGCCGGTCACCGTGTGCCTGCAATTCGAGTCCGCGCAGATCGCGGTGCAGGTCGCCAACCCGCTGCCGCCAGCCGACACGGCACGGCCGCTCGCGGCCGCCGGCACCGGATACGGGCTCGCCGGCCTGCGCGAGCGGGCCGCCCACGGCGGCGGCACGCTGACGGCCGGGCCGGCCGACGGACAATGGCGGGTATGCCTCAAAATTCCAGCATGACCCCGGACCCACGGGACACTCAGGACGAACCGGTCACGGTCGTCGTCGCCGACGACCAGTCGGCGGTCCGCGAAGGCCTCGTGCTGCTGCTCGGCACCCTGCCGGGCATCACCGTCGCAGGCCAGGCGGCGGACGGGGACGCCGCCATCGAGCTCGTCGCCGCGACGCTCCCGGACGTGGTGCTGATGGACCTGAACATGCCCGGCGGCGACGGCGTGACCGCCACCCGCCGCATCACCGCCGAACATCCCGGCACCCGCGTCGTCGTGCTGACCACCTACGCAGACGATGAGTCCATCATCGGGGCGCTGCAGGCCGGCGCGCTCGGCTACCTCACCAAGGACGCGACCAGGGCCGAGATCGGACGGGCGCTGCGGGCCGCCGCGGCTGGCCAGGCCGTGCTCGATCCAGGGGTGCAGCAACGGCTGCTGTCGGCCGCTGTCCGCGCGCCGGAGATGTCCGCCCCCGGCGCCCCCGGCGCCCTAGGCACCCGGGGCGGAGCGGACGATGAGCTGACGCCGCGCGAGTCGGAGGTGCTGCGGCTCATCGCGGCCGGCCAGTCCAACCGGGAGATCGCCCGGGCCCTGTTCGTGAGCGAGGCGACCGTCAAGACGCACGTCAACCGGATCTTCGCCAAGACCGGCTCACGCGACCGCACCCAAGCCATGCGCTACGCCTATACCCACGGTTTCGCCGATCCCGCAGGCCAGGCCGCCGCCCCGCGGCCGGATGCGCCGCGGACCGTTTAGGCTACATAGGTATGCGGGGCAGCTGGAGCAACGGGCGCAAGGCGCTTGTCCTCCTGCTGGTCACCATCGCGGGCCTGGTGGCGACGTGGTATGCCTTCGGGCTCTTCGTGTTCCTGGTCGTGGCGTTCTTGGTG
>JASHPP010000537.1 GCA_030038035.1 Trebonia sp. | reverse complement strand
CTCGCCGTCGGCGACCTCGTCCGCGTCATCCCCAACCACGTCTGCACCGTGGTCAACCTGACCAGCGAGCTCGTCGTGGTCCGCGACGGCGCCGTGGTTGACCGCTGGCCGGTCTCGGCGCGCCGTTAGTTGCCGTATTGCAGCGTCTCCGGCCGCTCGATCATGAGCCCGTGCGCGGGACGCTCGGCGACCGGCCGGTGCCGGGTGCCCCTGGGGACCACGAAGATGTCCCCGGCGATCAGCACCACGGGTTCGCGCCCCTCCAGCTCGACACGGAACGAACCGTCCCAGCACAGGAACAGCTCGTCTTCGTCGTGCTGGTGCCAGGCGAACTCGCCCTCGAAGCGGGCCACGCGCAGCACGGCGTCGTTCACGACGGCGAGGTCACGCGGCTGCCACGGCCCGGGAAGCTGGGCGATCACGCTGGCGAGCGAGACCGGGGGTGCGGGTTCGGTGCTCATGCCGGCTCCTTTTCTCCCGAACGAGCAGTGGCGCCTGCCCACACTACATAACCGCGCGTCGATCAGGCCGGCGACCTGGTCTTGCAGGGTCGCGGGGGCGGCGAGGCGGTTGTCGACGACGACGTGCGGGGCGGCGGGCCTGTCCTCAAGCCGCATCCGCGCCGTGAACGCGGCGAAGTCCGCGAGCTTGCCCGTGTCCCGCTCCGATCCCCTGGCCGCGAGCCGGTGACGCAGGGTGGCGGCGTCGGACCAGACCCAGACGAGGCGCACCGTCCCGCCGCCGAGTTCGGCGACCCAGGAGCGCCAGCGGCCGGCGTCGTGAATCTGCTGGGTGAACGGCCCCGACAGCATGACCGGGCAGCCGTGGCCGCGGATCTCGCGGGCGGTCGCGGTCATCCCGGCGTACTCGTGGACCTTGATGTGCTCGTCGTACCACGGGCCCTCGCGCTCCCCGGCCGGACGGCCGGCCGCCGCCAGCGTCGCCGCCACGAACGACCCGTACATCGTGTCCTTGTCAAGCAGCGCCGGCACCGGCGACAGCGAGGCGAGCAGCATGCGCGCGACCGTGCTCTTGCCGGCGCCGGGCGGGCCGGCCACCACCCACGCCGGTGCGGGGACGCTCATGCGCAGCGAGGATACGGCGTCAGGCCGCGTTTCGCAGGCACGGGCGGGGTGGGAGACAGCCGGGACCGTTCGGGATAAATTCCTCATATCGGGGAGCGAAGGGGACCGATGGTGAGACGGGCAGCACCGGGAATCCTTGCGGCACTGGCCGCCCTCACGGCGACGGCCGGGCTTGCCGTCGCGCTCACCGGGCGGACGGCCGACCGCCGCGAGCGTCGCCGCCACGAACGGCCCGTACATCGTGTCCTTGTCGAGCAGCGCCGGCGCCGGCGTCAGCGACGCCAGCAGCATGCGCGCGACCGTGCTCTTGCCGGCGCCGGGCGGGCCGGCCACCACCCAGGCCGACGCGGGGACGCTCATGGGCAGCGAGGATACGGCGTTCGCCCGCGTTCCGCAGGGGCGGGCGGGGTGACAGACAGCCGGGACCGCCTGGTGACGGCCGCACCGCGGGGTGAGGAGTGCCTCGCGGTCGCGGCCCCGCGGCAGCCGGACGGAGCGCGTGTACTCCGCGGCCGTATCCCAAGCGTCGCTATATGCGAATAGGGACAATCGGGACCGCTTTGCGGCGAGTCATGGGGGGACCACCGGTGCTGAGACGACTGTCGTTCTTCGCCGTGGCGACGAGCCTGGTCGCGGCCATGGCCGCGGGACTTGGGGCCTCGCCGGCCGTGGCGGCGATTTCGCCCACATACGGCACAGGTGCGGGATTTTGCGCATCGGTGACGTCAGCCGGCTACGACCTGGGTGCCTATTTCGACGACGTGTACGCGTGCGGTCCGCTAGGTGTCAACGACTTCAGCGACCCGCCGTTCGAGGACTCTGATTACGGCTTCCAGTGCACGGAGCTGGCGGACAGGTTCTTGTGGGACGCCCACCAGATCGCGCCCGTCGACAGCGCGGATGCGCCAGGGGGCAGCCTGTACGGCGGGAACTTCGTCGTGACCGTCCATGCCGTGGATTCATCCATTCCCGTGGTCAATTCCGGTACGACGACGCTGCCGGCGGCCGGTGACATTATCAGCATGTGGGGCGGAGCCAGCGGCCAAGGCCAATCCGGCGATGACTCCCACGTCGCTGTCGTCACGGGGATCACCGAGACCAGCAGCGGCTGGACGATTACGGTCATGGAGGAGAACGGCAGCGCCAGCGGCCGGAACAGCATCACGGTCTCGGCTAACGGCACGAGCTGGAGCTATGACTCGGGTTACTTCACCAGTTTCGACTGGCTCGCCTTCGCGCCAGCGACACCGAGTGGCGTCTCGGCGGCCGGAAGAGACCATTCCCTCATGGTGTCGTGGTCCGCGTCGGGCGCGCCTTCATATGCGGCCACCGCGGCACCGGGCGGCGCTTCATGCTCGACAAGCGGGACAAGCTGCGCCATCACCGGGCTGGAGGACGATACGCCCTATTCGGTGACGGTGACTGCGAGCAGTCCGGCAGGAACGTCGCCGCCGTCAGCGCCAGTGACCGCCGTTCCCGTGGACACGACCCCGGACTACACGGGGAACGGATACAGCGATCTGGCGTGGCTGACCGCCAACCTCGGCCAGCCAGGCACGCTCTGGCTGTTCGACGGCGCGCACGGGTTCGGGACCACGGGCCAGACCACTGGCTGGGGTATCCCGGAGCCGGGTGTGGCCGGTGACTTCACGGGAGATGGCACGAGCGAGATCGCCTGGTTCCAGCCGGCCACGCCCGGCGGATCGACAGGCAGCATCTACCTGGTCTCATGGAACGGCACTGACTGGCAGGCAACGCTGGCACGCGGACCGGGCGTGGGCCGCCCCATCTGGGTGGGCGCCGGCGACTTCGCGGGAACGGGCTACGACGACCTCGCCTGGCTGACGGCGGGCCCCGGCAGCGAGAACACCCTGTGGCTGTTCGACGGGGCGCACGGTTTCGCGACCGTGGGCAAGACCACCGGCTGGGGAATGCCGGAACCAGGCATCGTGGGCGACTACGGCGGCAACGGAAGGAGCGAGATCGCCTGGTTCCAGACCACCACGCCCGGCGGGCCAACCGGCACGATCTACCTCGTCTCCTGGAACGGGACGGCATGGACGGCCGCCGTTGGCCGCGGCCCCGGAGTCGGCAAGCCGGTGTGGGCGGGCGCCGGCGACTTCGCCGGAACGGGCTACGACGACCTCGCCTGGCTGACCGCTAACCCCGGCCAACTGGGGACACTTTGGCTATTCGATGGCGCCCACGGCTTCGCCACCGTGGGCCAGACCACCGGCTTCGCAACACCGGAACCCGGGGTCGCGGGCGATTTCCAGGGAAACGGCCGAAGTGAAATCGCCTGGTTCCAGGCCACCGCGCCCGGCGGGCCAACCGGCACGATCTACCTCGTCTCCTGGAACGGCACCGCGTGGACGGCCGCGCTTGGCCGCGGCCCGGGCGTTGGCACGCCGAACTTCGCCGCGACGACGTCCAGCAGCTACGACCCGCCGACCGTCACCAGCCGGCCCGCTGTCACCTTGACCACCGGAAGCAGGCTTTCGTCAGCCGCCGCGGACAGCGCGGTTCCCGTCACCGTGTCGTGGGCGGTCGCGCCAGGCGGCGGCCCTGTCTGTGCGCAAACCGTCGAGAAGTCCACGAACGGCGGCGCCAGTTGGACAAGCCTCCCCGCGCCGTCGGCAACGGCGACCAGCCTCAGCACGACGCTGACCCCTGGCAAAGCCACGATGTTCCGCGTACAGGCGACCGGATGCGGCGATGTGCCTGGCAACTGGGCGGCGACCGCTCCGGTGACGGCCCATCTCTTGCAGGAGACGACCGCGGGCATCGCATACGGCAGCGGCTGGAAGCGGACGTCCTGTAGCGCCTGTTCCGGCGGCGGCCAGGAGCTGACGTCCATGAAGAATGCCACCGCCAAGGTCACTATCGCCGACGTTCAGGCGCTCGCGCTCGTGCTGTCGGAGGGTCCGTCGGATGGTTCGGCGACCATCACCGACGGCGCAAGCAGCGCGGTAACGATCAGCACGCACGCCTCCAAGGCCAGGTACCGAACCTACGCCTACGTGCAGAACTGGGAAACAGCCGCCAACCGCAGCATCACGCTGACCAACCTTGCCACCGCCGGCCACCCGGATCTCCAGCTCGATGCCGTCGCCACGCTTTCGTGAGCCTTCGGGAGCCTTCGGGAGCCTTCGGGAAACCCGGGAACCCCGGGAACCCCGGCCGCAGCCTGGCGGCCGCGCCCGCCTGGCAGCTGGCTCAGGCCGCAGCCGCGAGCAGCGCGGCGACCGCCGACTCGGCATCGTCGCCGG
The DNA here is from genome assembly GCA_030038035.1 of Trebonia sp. Next base: position 6,517 of record JASHPP010000537.1, on the reverse strand, counting down.
CGGGCAGCCGGGCGGGCAGCGCCGGGATGCCGGCCAGGCGGCCGTCAGACTCGTAGAGCGTGATCAGCCGCGGGTCGATGTACGACGCGCGGGCAACCGCCGGGGTGTCACCGAGCCAGTCCGCGACGCCCCGGACGCTGGCGTTGACCACGTTCTTGGCGGCCCGTGCCGAGGAAGGCTGGTCCGCCGCGGCCAGCAGCAGGGCCATCAGGACGGTGGCGTTCCAGGTGCGGAACTCCTTGGCCGTGAAGTGGCCGTCGGCGTGTTCGGCGACATAGGCGCTGACATCGTGCGAGTGCAGCGGGCGCCATGCAGAGCCTGCCGCCTGGAAGCAGAACAGCGCCGGCAGCCCGTTGTCGCTGCGGGCGAGCGCGCGCACCGTCGGCAGCACCGCCGGATCGTTGACGGTGATGGCCCGGCGCTTGCCTTCCTTGGCGACGTAATCGAAGACGAGGCCGTCTCGTCGCACGCTGACGTGCCGCTTCTCCAGCGTGGCGGCCCCGTAATGGTGATCGAGCTCGGCGTAGCGCTCGCCGCCGATCCGGAACAAGCCGAGATCGATGAGGCGGACGGCACTGGCCGCAACCCGGTCGCGGTCCAGCCGGCGCTTGCGCAGGTCGCGCAGCGTCGCCGTGCGCAGCTGGGGCAGCGCGGCGGCGAACCGCAGCATGTGCGCGAACTTCTGCTCATCGCGCTGCTCGCGCCAGAGCTGGTGATACAGGTATACTGGGTCCGGCCACGGCTGTCCACGCCGGTGGCCTGGATGTGCCCCAGCGGGTCAGGCGAGATCCAGACGCTGGTCCAGCCGGGCGGGATGGCCAGCGCCTTGATCCGCTGGATCGTCTCGGCGTCGCTGACCGGCGCGCCGGACGGGTCCAGGTAGGCAAAGCCGTCGCCGGCGCGTACCCGCGTGATGCCAGGATTGCGCGGGTCGACGCGCGTCAGGCCGGCTACCGCCGCGGGGTCTGCCACCACTATTGCCTACCCTGAACCAGTTGCCGTCAGCAGTTGCGGAGCTGGCACTCGGCGAGCGTGACTTGCGGCGTGCCACCGGCGGTCGGCTCATGCAAGCGGGGATCGCGCTTGGCGCGGGGGCGCATCTGGATGGCCACGAGGAGGCCGGCCAGGACTATGACGCCGGCCGCGATCAGGAACGAGAGCCGGTACCCGGCTGCCAGCGAGCCGGCCGCGTGGGCCGTCCGCGCCGCGGCCGCCGTGGCCAGGACGGCCAGCCCGACGGCGGCCCCGGTTTGCTGGCTGGTGGTGAACAGCGCCCCGGCCAGTCCCTGGTCCTCCCGGCGGACGCCGCTGGTGATCGCGATCGACGCGGTCGGCAGCGCCAGGCCGATCCCGAGCGAGGTCAAAAGCAGGCCGGGCAGGACCACGGTCGCGTAGGTGGCCGTGACCGAGACCTGCGCGAGCCACAGCTGCCCGCCTGCCAGGCAGGCGAGGCCGGCCAGCAGCACCTGCCAGGCGGGCAGCCGGGCCAGCAGCCGGCGGGTGCCGAGCGTTGACATCACGACGACGGTCACCGTGGAGGGAACCAGCGCGAGTCCGGTCTGCAGCGGGCTGAAGTGGAGCACCTTCTGCAGGAACAGGGACACGAAGTAGACGTAGCCGGCCAGCACCGCGCCGATCATCACCATCGCCGCGACCGCCGCCCGCCGGGACGGCGCGGAGAAGATGGCCAGCGGCAGCATGGGCGCGGACGCGGTCAGTTCCGCCCGGACGAACGCGACGCCGAACACGACGGCCGCGATGAGCGCGGCGATGGTCACCGGCGCGGTGAAGGTGTGCTGCTGGCCGTAGCTGAGCCCGAAGATCAGGGCCGCGATGGCGGCCGTCACCAGCAGGGCACCGCGGTAGTCCAGCCGGGCCCCGCCCGCCCCCGCGGCCGCGGGCAGCCGCCTGATCAGTGCGAGCATGATGGCGATCAGCGGCGGGTTGACAAGGAAGACCGCCCGCCAGCCCAGGTACTGGGTCAGCACGCCGCCGGCCACGATCCCGGCGGTCGCGCCCGCCGCGGTGGTCGCCTGCCAGATGCTCAGCGCCCGCGTCCGTGCCGGACCCTCCGGGTTGGTCGTGGTCAGCAGCGACAGCGCCGCAGGCGACACGACCGCGCCCGCGGCCCCCTGCGCCAGGCGCGCCGCGATCAGCATCACCGGCCACTGCGCCAGGCCGCAGGCCAGCGAGGCCAGCGCGAACACGATCAGGCCGGCAGCCAGCATCCGCCGCCGCCCGAACAGGTCGGCCATCCGGCCGCCCACCAGCAGCAGCGATCCGAACGTCAGCGCATAGCCGGTCACCACCCACTGCAGCTCGGCAGCGGCCATGTGCAAGTCGTCCTGGATGGTCGGCAGCGCCACGTTCACGATGCTGAAGTCGAGCTGCAGCACGAACTGAGCGCAGCAGATGAGCGCCATCGCCTGCCCGGCCCGCCCGGGCTGGCCCGGGCTTTCCCGGTCCGGGCCTGCTGCCGCCGGCCGCGTACCGCGCTGACGCCGCAGAACTGACAAGTCTGGCACTCCTCGAGCCGGCCGCTGACCAGCGTTATGCCTCCATAGAAGCTAATTCTGTGGCAGCACTTGGGGATCCCCGCCAGGCCCGCACCCCAGCTGCTCCTTTCCATGTACCCGAACGAGCCGTGGCGTCTCATCACGCCGCCGCTTGCTGACAGCAGCGGCATGGCGACCCGCTCGGTTATTGCCGGGGGACGGCGGGCTCGCGCCGTTATTGGTGGTGGGGGCCCCACCACCAATTGGCTTGTCGCTGGGGGCCCCACCGCCAATCCCTTCTGTGGCGGCCGCTGTCGAGATCCAGCGCAGCAGCCTGCTGCGCGGCTCCGCCGGAACGCAACAGGTTCTGGCGGATACTTCTCGTGTGGATCCGGGGATTGTCCGTTACAGCGAGCGGCCGGAACTCTGGGACGGCCTTGGCGATCTATTCGACGGCGTGTGGCCCGAGTACAACCTGCACGGCGACGTGCTCAACTGCTACTGGCACCGGCTCTACGACGTGTTCCCCGAGTGGCAGTTCATGCTCGTCGACCCGGCGGACCAGACGATCCTGGCCGAGGGCCACACGGTCCCTGTGGCCTGGGACGGCACCGATGAGGGCCTTGGCCCTGGCATCGACGCGACTATCGCCGGCGCCTTCGCGCTCCGGGCTGCGGGCGGCCAGCCGACGGCGGCCAGCGCGCTGGCGGCCGAGGTGCCGCCGCGGTACCAGGGCAGGGGGCTGGCCCCGGTCATGCTGACGGCGATGGCGGCCCTCACCCGCGAGGCAGGCCTGGCGCACCTGATCGCGCCGGTCCGCCCGAGCCACAAGGACCGGTACCCCACCATCCCCATCGAGCGCTACGCCCGCTGGGCCCGTGACGACGGGTCGCCCTTCGATCCGTGGGTGCGGGTGCACGTCCGGATGGGCGCCCGCATCGGCCCGGTGATCCCGAGTCCCTGCGCATCGCCGGCACCGTCGCGGACTGGGAGTCCTGGACGAAGATGCGGTTCCCGGAGACAGGCGACTACGTGTTCCCGGCGGGCCTGGCCACCGTGCGCATCGACAGGGAGAAGGACACGGGCGAGTACTGGGAGCCCAACATCTGGATAATCCACGAGGTCAGCCCGCTGGCTGCAGGTGGCTGAGGATCTTGGCGGCGAGGGCGCTCGCGGCTTGCCGGCGGACGGCATCCAGGTTTGGGTAGATGACCGTGTTGACCGGCACGTCGTCTTCGACCTGGAACACGTTCTGGCCTACCAGGACCACGACGGTGTCGATCCCCGGGTCCCAGTATGCGGCGTAGCCCAGGCCGTGGATCGCGGGGCCGTCGGGGCTGTAATCGCCTATGTCGTTGCCGTCCGCGATCACGGTCAACTGAGCCCACGAGTCGCCGGCCACCGTGAGCGTGCCGTCGTCGGAGGCGGACACGCCCTTCTGGTTGAAGCCGCACACGTTGAGCGGGGGCTGGCTGGACTGGATGTGGCCGTCAATGCTGATCGTGATGTCCCGGAACGTGGCGGCAACGGCGAGCACGTCGGCCGACCGCAGCAGGGAGCAGGCCGACGGCGCAGGGGATGCCGGGCCGGTGGCGCCGCCCGCCACTGGGCCGCCGGCCAGGGCGGGGGTGGGAATGGTGCTGGGGACGCTCGGCACGGTGGGCGAACTGCCGCAGCCTGCCAGCATGGTCATCAGCAGGCCTGCCGCGATTGCCGCCGCGGCGGTACCCGGGCGTCGGACGGTGACGGGTCTCATGCGAACTCCCTGACGCGCTACGTCAACGGGTTGCGGGGCCTACACCCTGATCACGCGAAAGAGCGCCGGCAGGTTCGGCCCTGGCGCTGTGGGCGGCACTGATGGGCCGCGAAAACCGGCATCCCGGGTCACCACGGCGTCGATAGCCGAACGGTGGCCCCTGGCTGAGCAGCGGCCGGCCTCGATGGCGATCCGCTAGCTCGCCGGCAACCGGGAAACAGCCCAAACCAGATGTTTCTATAATAGGAACCAGGACGTATGCTTGTGCCATGGATGCGAGGGAGCTTGGTGCACGCGTCGCGGCTCTCCGCGAGGCGCGCGGAATGACAGGTCAGGAGCTTGGTGCTGCTCTCGGCCTTTCGCGGTCGCAGGTGTCAAAGATCGAACACGGTACCCGGCGGCTGGAGGTCAGCGAGGTCGCCGCGATAGCCGATGCCCTGGAGGTCAGCCTCGGAGAAATCCTTGGCGTAGAGCCCAGCAGCAGTCTGGCTTTGGCGGCCAGGGTCATGGACGCACCACAGGCCGATGACACGTTGCCGTCACGACGGCGAATGCGGCAACTGCTTGAGGCCGAAGCGACGCTAGTCAACGCGACCGGACTCCGGGAGGGCCGCCCAACCCCTTCCGGGCAGGACGTGCTCACGATGATCGGCATGCAGGGCATTCCGTCTAGCCGTGCGCCATGGCAGGACGGCGAGACACTGGCCAATCTCGTACGGCAGGGACTCGGCCTCGGCCGGGCGCCGATCGCGAACGTCGCCGACTTGGCGGAGCAGCACTTCGGACTCGACGTTGTCGCTTGGCCGACGGGCAATGCCGTCAGCGGTCTGTGTGCTCACGGTCAAGGCATTGCGATGATGCTGATCAGCACCGCATTCCCGCGCGGCCACCAGCGATTTACCGCGGCACACGAGCTGGCGCATCATCTGCTCCGCGATCCCAGGGAGATAGTACTCGACAGCGACCTGTACGACAGCAGCAACCCCATGGAGCGGCGCGCGAACGCGTTCGCCGCGGCCCTGCTGATGCCAGCCGACGGCTTGACCGACGTAATCGCTGGTCGCTCTATTGACGAAACAGTGCTATCGGGACTGATGCGCCATTTTGGCGTCAGCTTCTCGGCGCTGCTCTACAGGCTTGCAAGCCCCAGCGTGGGACTGCTCAGCACACAAGCGCGCGATGCCTGGCTGGAACAGCCAGTGTCGGCGGTACTTCGCATCGCGAATGACCCGGCACCAGAGGAACTGACCAAGCCGGACGAGTCGAGACGCATTCCCGCACGTCTGTGGCGCGCCGCTCAGGCTGGCTACCAGAGTGGCCGGGTCGGCATAGGCACCCTCGCCGCACTAGCTGACGAGTCTCCCGAACGCCTATTTGCCCGTCTCGCCGCCAATGACATCCGTCCGCCAGCGCCGGCCGATGACCTGGCGGACCTGTGACCAACCAGATACCAAAGCTGCTGCTCGATACATGCTCAATCATCAACCTGTCCTATTGCGCGCCGGTCGCCGCGATCTTCCGCAACCGCTACGAGGGGAGTGCCGGGTGGGTCCGGGCTGCACACGACGAACTTGTACGGCAACGCGGACGCCGACCCCCGCACCCACAGGCAGGGCGTGCTACAAACTGGGCAGCGACGTGGCTCGGCGCGCCCATCGAGATGACCGATATAGACCTGATTATCGCGACAGAAAGCATCCAGCGGGACATCGCAGCTGGCAGCGCCAATTCCGCGCTTGACCATCTGGGCGAGGCGGCGAGCATTGCCTTGCTCCAGTGGGCTGGAACCGGACGCCTGATCAGCGATGATCACGGCGCCAGGGGCGAGGCGCGAAAGCGAGGAGTCAGGACAAGCTCCACCGTTGGCGTAATGGCCCAATTGCTTACCATTGCCGGAAGCGGCATCGATGTAGCCATGGCTGACACTTATTTGGAGATCCTGCAGGCACAAGATCGAATGCACATGCAGTTGAAGTCAGTTGACCTGCTCGCAGGTGATCTCGGCCCCTGGCAGTAGGGCCTGCGCTGGGTTACGGTCGGGTGCCCGTGATCGAGTCGAGGATGGCCGAGGCGTACTCCTTCGGCATCTCCTCCCAGGCGAAGTGCCCGGCATCGAGGAGCACGAGGCGGCTGGCGGGCAGCCGCTCGTCGAGGAACTCCGCGTTGGCCAGCGGGACGGCGCGGTCACGGCGGCCGGCGATGATCGTGACCGGGGTCGCGATCCGCGGCAGCAGCCCGGCGAGCACGGGCAGCTCCTCCGGATACC
>JASHPP010000069.1 GCA_030038035.1 Trebonia sp. | reverse complement strand
CCGATGTGGCCGATGCCTTCGCCGCCGCCCAGCGGCGGACCGGGCTCAAGGTGATCGTCACGCCGTGAGCCGCGGCGCCCGCGGTGCGGGCCGCGAGGCGGGCCAGGCCGACCGCAGGACCGAACGGTAGCGATACCGGCATCAACGTGGGATATAGTTTTTTTCAATTATTGAGAGAACGGCCGGGACACTGGCGTGCTGGCGGCGGGCTAACTGGAGGCGGCGTGTCGGCGACCGCAGATCCGCAGGCATGGCGGCCCGTGATGGCGGACGTCGCACGGCTGGCAGGCGTCTCGCATCAGACCGTCTCCCGGGTGCTGAACGGCCACCCGAACGTCAGTCCGGCGACCAAGGCCGATGTCCTCGCGGCCATCCGCGACCTCGGCTACCGGCCGAACATCGCGGCCCGTACCCTGGTCACAGGCAAGACCAACGTGCTTGGCGTGGTCAGCTTCGATACCACGCTGTATGGCCCGGCTTCCATGCTCTACGGCATCGAGCGCGCGGCGCATCCGGGGTACTTCGTCGCGGTCGCCAGCCTGTCTGCCCTCGACCGGTGGTCGCTGGCCCAGGCGGTGGACCGGTTCCTCGGCCAGGCCGTCGCGGGAATCATCGTGATCGCGTCGCAGAGCGACGCGGTCGAGACGCTGGCCGGGCTGGCGCCGACCGTTCCGCTGGTGGCAGTGGGCTGCGGCACCAACGCGCCGCTGCCGTCAGTCAAGATCGACAACGTGGCCGGCGCCGTGCTGGCAACCCAGCACCTCCTTGACCTGGGTCACCGGACCGTGCACCAGATCGCCGGACCGGACAGCTGGCTTGACGGCAGGCACCGGGTCGACGGCTGGCGGCAGGCGCTGCACGCGGCAGGGGCGCCGGAACCGGAGGTGCTCCGCGGCGACTGGTCGGCGCGGTCCGGGTACGAGATCGGACTTGAGCTTGCCACCCGCCCGGACGTGACCGCCGTGTTCTGCGCGAACGATTCGATGGCGCTCGGATTCCTCCGCGCGGCCGCGGAGCGCGGTCGCCGCGTGCCGCGGGACATCAGCGTGGTCGGGTTCGACGACCTCCCCGAGGCCGGCTACTTCTGGCCGCCGCTCACCACGGTGCGGCAGGACTTCGGCGCGCTTGGCGAGCAGGCGCTGCACCTGCTGATAGGCCAGATCACGGTCGACGCGGGCACCAAGCCGTCGCCCTCGCCGATGATGCCGCACCTCGTCGTGCGTTTCAGTTCGGCTCCGCCGCCCCGCGGTTAGCCGCGACGCCCGCTACGCCCGCGACGCCCGCCACGCCCGCGACCGCCGCCCCCGCGGCCGGCCGGTATGGCATCGGCCGCCGGGAGGGCGGAGAATGCGGGATGTGAACGCTAACATCTGCCACCCGGATGCCTGCGTGGTCGGCGTTGACTTCGGCACCCTGTCCGGACGCGCCCTGGTTGTCCGCGTGGCCGACGGCGCGGAACTGGGCACCGCCGTCCATGAGTACCGGCACGGCGTCATGGACGCCGCGCTAGCGGCCACCGGCCGCCCGCTGCCGCCCGACTGGGCGCTGCAGGACCCCGCGGATTACCTGGATGTGCTGCGGACGGCAGTCCCCGCGGCAGTGGCCGAGGCTGGCATCGCCGCGGCCCAGGTCATCGGCATCGCCACGGACTTCACCGCCTGCACGGTGCTGCCCGTGCTCGCCGACGGGACGCCACTGTGTGAGTTCGCCGGGCTGGCGGACCGGCCGCATGCGTATCCGAAGCTCTGGAAGCACCACGCCAGCCAGCCCCACGCGGACCGCATCAACGAGCTGGCCCGCTCCCGCGGCGAGCCGTGGCTCGCCAGGTACGGCGGGAAGATCTCGGCCGAATGGCAGTTCGCGAAGGCGCTGCAACTCCTCGAGGAGGACCCGGACGTCTACGGGCTCGCCCGGCGGTGGATCGAGGCGGCGGACTGGATCATCTGGCAGCTGACCGGCGTCGAGACCAGGAACGCGTGCACCGCCGGGTACAAGGGCATCTTCCAGGACGGGCGCTATCCGTCCCGTGGCTTCCTTGCGGCGCTCAACCCCGGCTTCGCCGGATTCGCCGACGACAAGCTCGCGCACCCGATCCTCGCGCTGGGCAGCCGGGCCGGGGCGCTCGCCGCGCGCGCGGCGAGCTGGACCGGCCTGCCCGAGGGAATCGCCGTCGCGGTCGGCAACGTAGACGCGCACGTGACCCCGCCAGCGGCGAACGCGCTCGCCCCCGGTCAGCTGGTGGCCATCATGGGCACCTCCAACTGCCACGTGATGAACGCCGGCGTGCTTGCCGAGGTGCCGGGCATGTGCGGGGCGGTCGACGGCGGGATCGTCGCCGGGTCGTGGGGCTACGAGGCCGGGCAAACCGGGGTCGGCGACATCTTCGCCTGGTTCGCCGACCACGCCGTGCCGCCGGAGTACCACGCCGCGGCGGCCGGCCGCGGGCTTACCGTGCACGAGCTGCTGTCGGAGCAGGCGGCGGGCCAGCCGCCGGGCGCGTCCGGCCTGATCGCCCTGGACTGGCTGAACGGGAACCGCAGCGTGCTTGTCGACCATCGCCTGTCCGGCGCGATCGTCGGCCTCACCCTGGCCACCCGCGCGCCGGACATATACCGGTCGCTCGTGGAGGCAACGGCCTTCGGCACGCGGGTGATCGTCGACGCCTTCGAGGCGGCCGGCCTGCCGGTCACCGAGCTGGTCGTGGCCGGCGGGCTGATGCGGAATGAGTTCCTCATGCAGATCTACTCCGACGTGACCAGGAGGCCGCTGCACCTGGTCGAGTCGGCCCAGGCGCCCGCGCTCGGTTCCGCGATTCACGCGGCCGTGGCCGCGGGCGCCTACCCCGATGTGCCGGCCGCGGCGGCGGCCATGGGACGCACGACCGGGGTCGCCTACACCCCCGACCCGCGTGCCGCGGGCGTCTACGACCAGCTCTACGCCGAGTACGTCCTGCTGCACGACTACTTCGGCCGGGGCGCCAACGACGTCATGCACCGGCTCCGCGCCCTTCGTGACCGGGTGATCAGCCCCGGCCGCGCAGAAGACCGGGTGCGGCCATGACGGACGGCGCGGTCCTGGCGGACCCCGCCGTCAGCGCCGCCATCCGCGAGCTGCGGCACACCGTCGCCGAACTGCACACGGCCCTGGTCAGCAACGGACTGGTGGTGTGGACGTCAGGCAACGTGTCGGGCCGGGTGCCGGGCACCGACCTGCTGGTGATCAAGCCGAGCGGGGTCAGCTACGCCGACCTGACGCCGGACTCGATGGTCGTCTGCGACCTGGCCGGCGCCCGGGTTTCCGGCGAGCTGGCGCCGTCGAGCGACACCGCGTCGCATGCCTACATCTACCGGCACATGCCGCAGGTCGGGGGAGTGGTGCACACCCACTCCAGGTACGCGACCGCGTGGGCGGCCCGCGGCGAGCCGATCCCGTGCGTGCTGACCGCGATGGCCGATGAGTTCGGCGGCGAGATACCGCTCGGGCCGTTCGCGCCGATCGGCGGCGACGAGATCGGCCGCGCCGTGGTCGCGACGCTGTCCGGGCATCGCTCGCCGGCCGTGCTGCTGCGCAGTCACGGGGTGTTCACGGTAGGCCCCACCCCGCGCGACGCGGTGAAGGCGGCCGTCATGTGCGAGGACGCGGCCTGCACCGTCCACCTGGCCGCGAGCCGTGGTGAGCTCACCCCGCTGCCGCGGGACCAGATCGACGCCCTGTACCGCCGCTACCAGAACGAGTACGGCCAGCGCTAGGCCGAGCGCTGGCGCTGCTCCATGGCCCGCCGGTACTCGGCCACCACGATGTCGTTGAGTTCCTGCACCGAGGTGTCCTTGCTGGCCTTGTCCAGCGTGATCTGGCCGTGCTGCAGCAGGTTGATCCGGTCGCAGATCTCCAGCACCTGGCCGTAGTTGTGCGCGATCATGATGACCGACACGTCGCCCCGCTGTTTCAGGTCGCGGACCAGGTCCAGGATGATCGCCGCCTCCTTCGCGCCCATCGCGGCAAGCGGCTCGTCGAGCAGCAGGATCTTGGCGTTCGAGTAGACAGAACGCGCGACCGCGATCGCCTGCCGCTGCCCGCCGGACAGGCTGGCGACAGGGACGTCCACCGACGGGATGCTGATCCCCATTTCGTCGAGATACTGGCGTGCGATCGAGCGCATCGACCGGTTGTTCAGCAGCGGCCACCGGATGCGCTCACGCTTGAGGAAAATGTTGTGGTAGACGGTGAGCTGGTTGATCAGCGCGAGATCCTGGTAAACGACGTCGATGCCCAGCGCCCTGGCCTGGTCGACGGACTTGAGCACCACTTCGTGGCCGTTGACCACCAGCCGGCCGGAGTCGGGCGGCTGGAATCCGCAGATGATCTTGATCAGCGTCGACTTGCCCGCGCCGTTGTCGCCAAGCAGGCCGAGCACCTCGCCGCGGCCGAGCCGCAGGTTGATGTCCACGAGGGCGGTGACCGCGCCGAACCGCTTGGCGATGTGCTCGGCGCGCAGCACGTCGCCCCCGGGCGCCTGGCCGTCGCCGCCGGGCGCGGCCGGTCCCGGATCCAGCGGCTGTGACGTCATGACGTCCTCCCTCTCCCGCGCGCCCTGGCTAGCTGCACGTTCGCGACCATCGCGATGAGGATCGCGGCGCCGAACACGATCTGGACCGAGTTCGCGTTGATCCCCTCGACGTCGAAGCCGTCGATCAGGGTGGCCAGCGCGATCGCGCCGAGGAAGGCGCCGAGGATGGTGCCCGATCCGCCGAGCATCGCGGTGCCGCCGATGACGGCCGCGGTCACGCTGTAGAACATCGGCAGGTACTGGCCGGCCAGCGGGTCGATCGTGTTGGTGTAGAAGGCGACCTGGAGGCCGACGAGCGCGCTGAGCACGCCAGTGATCATGAAGTTGCCGTACTTGATCCGGCCCACGTTGATGCCCGCCTCGCGCGCCCCGAGCTGGTTGCCGCCGGTGGAGACCGTGTACAGGCCCCACCGCGTCCGGGTCAGCACGACGTGGAAGATCGCGACAAGGACGACGGCCCAGATGAACTGCGACCACGCGTCGGTGCCGAGCCACGACCCGATCGTGACGGTGGCGGGCGGGATGTCCTTGGGCTCGGCGTGCGACAAGGTGAGCGCCAGCCCGGCGAGGATGAACCCCGTGCCGAGCGTGGTGATGAACGACGGAACCCCGAGCGTGACCGTGAAGAAGCCGTTGACGAACCCGACCACCAGCCCGGAGAGCAGGGCGAGGATGATCGCCAGCACGGCCGGCACACCGTAGTACTCGTTCATGAAGAACATCACGAACGGCGCGAAGCAGTAGATAAAGCCGGCCGACAGGTCGATCTCGCCGCAGATCAGCAGCATCACCTCGCCGATGGCGATGATGATGATCGGCGCCGCGAGGGCCGAGAACAGGTCGACGGCGTTGGCCTGGGAGACGAAGCCGGAGGTGTCGTGGATGCCGAAGTACAGCAGCAGCGCGACCGCGACGATCAGGATCGTGGCCTCGCGCTGGCGGGTGAAGATGCCGAGCCACCCGCGCAGGATGTCGATCGTGGCGCTCTGCGGGCCGGGACCGCCGCCTGGCTCACCGATCAGCCTGCCGGTCTGCTGGGTTGTCTCGCTCACATCGGTTCTCCTCATCCGCTCAGTCGCGTGCCGACGGCGGGGGACTGGCCTGCCTGTCCGCAGGTACAGTCTCCCGCCGCCGGCTGTGCGCTCCCGTGCCCGGGGGCCCGGATGCGGCTTATGTCAGGTCAGCTGCTCGTGGTGGCGATCGGGTTCGAGATCGCGCCGGACGGCCGCGGCAGGTACTTCTCCGCGGTGCCCGAGCCCTGGTAGCGGCTGGCTAGGTTGTATTCGGCCAGGTTGCTCTTGGTGATGAAGCTCAGGCCGGTGTCGGTGTCCGGCGGGACGAGCGTACCGCCGGAGATGTTGTACAGGTACAGGTACAGGGTCGGCAGGAAGCCTTGCAGGTACGGGTCCTGGTAGATGGTGAAATCGGTGGTGCCGGCGGCGATGTTGGACAGCGTCAGCGGCTCGGTGTCGAAGCCGCCGTTGGGCAGGCCCGTGATCCCGGCCTTCGCGAGCGCCGGGGCGAGGAACGAGCTCGAGCCGCCGTCCACGGCGAACGCGCCCTTCAGGGTCGACTTGTGCCCGAGCAGGTAGGCCACCATGTTTCCTTCTTCGACGTCGGTGGCCGCGCCGGTCGCGATCTCGGCGACCGTGTAGCCGGCCGGCGTGAGCACCGCGGCGGCGCCGTCGTACCGCGGCTGGATGTTCGCCTGACCCGGGGTGGCGATGAAGATGACGACGTCGCCCGGGGTGGTGACCAGCGACTTGATCCGCTCGCCCAGCTGCTCGCCCGAGGTGTACAGCGCCTGGCCGACGTAGGCCAGCCGGTTGCAGCCGATGTCGGGCACGCCGTTGACGATGTCGCCGTCCGCGTTGTAGCTGAGCACGGGGATGCCCGCGCTCATCGCGTTCCCGACCGGGGTCGTGAACGAGGTGGAGTTGATCAGCGTCGTCGCGATTCCGGACGCATGAGCCGACACCGCGGCGTCAATCTGCGCGACCATCTGCGAGGCGATCGAGTTCGTCGAGCCGACCCAGTTCGGCGTCGGCAGCCCGAGCAGCTTGGCCGCATCGGCGAACCCGTACTGGGTCGGCACGAAGAAGCTGTTCGTGGTCACGTGGTTGACGAACCAGAAGTGCCACGACGGAACCGACGGGAACGGGTTGCTTGAGCTCACCGCGCCGGACGCGCTGCTCGACGAACTGCACGCGGTGAGCAGCGCTGACGCGGCGGCAGTCGCGCTGACCAGGCCGGTGCCGGCGAGCAGTCTTCGGCGGGTAGGGCCGTCTTTCATGTTGAGGGTCTCGATTGCCTCGTCGACCTTCGGGTCAACCTTGCCCATACGGACCTCCGGTTATCTATCGTTACCTAGTCACGCGCCGTTGCGCCTGGCCGACGCTGGCTCGGCCCGCGTTCACCATGCTGACCGCCGGGACGAACGGGGCTCTTCCGCCCATGCCGCGGGGTTCGCGCCGCCCTCCGAGCTAGGTGCATGCTTGCCTCTGTCTCCTGGGTGCCGCCCGGAAAGGCCCCAGGGCACCCGTGCGCGCCGACCGCCGGCCCCGCCTGTCGGCAGGACCTGCGTCACGGCGTTGCAAGGCGCTCGCCAGGCCTAACGGGGCCGAACACGCCGCCGGTTGTGAGCGTTAACAACAGCCTCCTTGTGCAAGCTAAACCAGGATCTCCTCACTCGTCAACGGGACGAAAGTCCCAGGTGCTCGATTGCGGTTAACGTCTCGGTAACGTTAACGTCCCGCGACAAGACCGTGCCTTCCCGCCCGGCATCGGCGCACC
>JASHPP010000068.1 GCA_030038035.1 Trebonia sp. | reverse complement strand
TACATCCCGTGCCCGGCCTCGTCCTGCACCTTGGCCAGCAGGATCGCCTTGCGGCGCAGGCTGGGCGCGCGGGTGATCCAGTTGCCCTCCGGCTGCATCCCGATGATCTCCGAATGCGCGTGCTGGGCGATCTGCCTGATCATCGTCTTGCGGTAGCCGTCGGGCATCCAGTCCCGCGGCTCGATCTGCCGCAGCTGCGCGATCGTCGCCTCGAAATGCGCGGCGAGCGCGGCCTCGCCGGGTTGCGTGTCGCCGGTCTCCATACCACAATAATGACCGTCCGTTCGGTCAGTAATCAAGGCGGTGCCGCGGTGGTCGAGCCTGCGATGAGCCAGCCCGCGAGCCTGGACGAGCTCCGGGCCCTCCAGCTGGGGCGGCTGCGGGCCACGCTGCGCCGCGCGTATGCGAACGTGCCGTTCTACCGGCGCTCGTTCGACGCGGCGGGCGTGCACCCGGACGACTGCAAGGACCCGTCCGACCTCGCGAAGTTCCCGCTGACCAGCAAGGACGACCTGCGTGACAACTACCCGTTCGGCCTGCTCGCGGTGCCGCGGGAGGAGATCCTGCGGGTGCACGCGTCCAGCGGCACCACCGGGCAGCCCACCGTCGTCGCGTACACGCGCGGCGACCTGGACGTCTGGGCGGAGGTGGTCGCCCGGTCCATCGCGGCGGCGGGCGGGCGGCCGGGCGACACGGTGCACGTCGCCTACGGGTACGGCCTGTTCACCGGCGGCCTCGGCGCGCACTACGGCGCGGAGCGCCTCGGGTGCACCGTCATCCCCGCGTCCGGCGGCGCGACCGCCCGCCAGGTGCAGCTGATCAACGACCTGCGGCCGCAGATCATCATGGTCACCCCGACCTACATGCTGACCCTGCTTGACGAGTTCGAGCGCCAGGGGCTTGACGCTGCCGCGTCATCGCTGCAGGTCGGCATCTTCGGCGCCGAGCCGTGGACCGAGGCGATGCGCGCGGAGATCGAGGCCAGGGCCGGACTGGACGCGGTGGACATTTACGGCCTGTCGGAGGTGATCGGGCCTGGCGTCGCGCAGGAGTCCGCGGCCACCAAGGACGGCCTGCACGTCTGGGAGGACCACTTCTACCCGGAGATCATCTCCGCCGAGGGGACGGCGCTGCCCGACGGCTCGCGTGGTGAGCTCGTGCTCACCACCTTGACCAAGGAGGGAATGCCCGTGATCAGGTACCGCACCAGGGACCTGACACGGCTGCTCCCTGGCAGTAGCCACGGCCCGTTCCGGAGAATAGAAAAGATCACCGGCCGAAGTGATGACATGATCATTGTGCGCGGTGTCAATGTCTTCCCGACCCAGATCGAGGAGATCGTGCTGCGCACGGCCGGTCTCACCCCGCACTTCCAGCTGCTGCTCACCAGGCCAGGCCGGCTCGACGAGCTGACCGTGCTCACCGAGGCGGCGCCGGGCCTGGACTCCGGCGGGCGGGCGGCGGCGGCCGCGGCGGTGGTGCGGGCCGTCAGCGACAGCATCGGGGTGACCGTCGGCGCGCAGGTCCTCGACCCGGGCTCGCTGGAACGGTCGACGGGCAAGCTCAAGCGCGTCATCGACAAGCGTGCGACGTGACACGGAACTCGCCGGCTAAGCGGGGCCGGCCGGGGCATGACCTGGAGTCGATCCTGCGGGCCGCGGTGACCCTGTTCAACGACCGCGGCTACGACGCGACGTCCATGGAGGACCTGTCCCGCGCGCTCGGCATCACGAAATCGGCGGTCTACCACCACGTGTCCGCGAAGGAAGAGCTGCTGCGGCTGGCCACCGGCCGCGCCCTGGACGAGCTGTTCTCGGTCGCCGCCGGCGTCGAAGTCCTGCCCGGGCGCGCGATCGACCGGCTGGAGCACCTGGTCCGCGGCAGCGTCGGCGTGCTCGTGGCCGAGCTGCCCTTCGTCACGCTGCTGCTGCGCGTGCACGGCAACACGCGGGCCGAGCGGGACGCGCTCGCCCGCCGCCGCGAGTTCGACCAGCTGACCGCGCGGCTGGTGAAGGAGGCGATCGCGGACGGCGACCTGCGGCAGGACATCGACCCGGTGGTGACCGCGAAGCTGCTGTTCGGCCTGGTCAACTCGGTGAGCGAGTGGTACAGGCCGGGGCGTGCCGGGCATGCGGGGCGCCAGGGCGCGGGGTCAGCCGACGTCGCGGACGCGATCTGCAAGCTCGCCTTCGACGGCCTGCGGGCCGCCTAGCGGCGCGCCACCGCTTCGGCACTGGCATTTACGACCAGCGGGGAACTTGCCAATAAAAATCCGGCACGGCAGAAAGCGCTTTTCCAGGCGCCAGAAAACGTCACGCCTGATAACTGAATGCCTATCGACAAGTGACGATGTTGCCATATCCGCGAGCGGCGCGCACTCTTTACTGGCGCAAGTCCACGGAAGTACACTTTCCGCGAACGCGGGGAGGAACGGTGAACGAACTCACCATCACTTATGGCAATCAACGTGTCGTGCTCCAGCCTGGGCAGGTCGCGAATATCGGCAGGCTGGATGAGAGCACGCTCGTGGTCAGCGATCCGCGGGTGTCCCGGGAGCACGTCCGGCTGAGCTGGGGGCCGCAGGGCTGGCTGCTTGAGAACGTGGGCCGGGCCGGCACGTTCGTGTTCGGGCAGCCGGTGACCCAGTTCTACCTGACACAGCCGGTGGAGATCGCGCTGGCGGCCGTGGACGGGCCAACGGTGCGGCTGGAGCCGGCCGCCGTGCCTGCCGCCTACCAGGCCACGGAGCGCAGGGATCAGCCGCCCGCGGCGGCGGGGCCTGGCGTC
>JASHPP010000536.1 GCA_030038035.1 Trebonia sp. | reverse complement strand
CGGCCGGCCGGTGGATCGGCGACCCGATGGCGCGCGCGGAGGTGGCGCGCGTCTGGCGCAAGGCCACGCTGCCCGCGGTGCCAGGGCGCAGCACCGAGGCGATGCTGGCCGCCGCCCGGCACGGCGAACTCGGTGCGCTGGTCATCGCGGGCGTCGACCCGGCGGACCTGCCGGACCCGGCCGCCGCGACGCGGGCGCTTGAGACGACCCCGTTCATCGTCAGCCTGGAGCTGCGGGCGAGCGCGGTCACCGACCGGGCGGACGTGGTCTTCCCGGTTGCCGCCGTCGCGGAGAAGTACGGCACGTTCGTGAACTGGGAGGGCCGCGGCGGATCCTTCGGCACCGCGCTCAGCGTGCCCGCCGTCCGGACCGACCTGTACGTGCTCGGCGCGATCGCCGACGAGATGGACGTGCACCTTGGCCTGCCGGACGCGGCGGCCGCCCGCGCCGAACTCGCCGAGCTTGGCAGCTGGCGCGGCGCCCGGCCCATGCCACCCGGCGTGCTAGGTCCGGCCGCTTCGACCGCCCTCGCCGACGGCGAGGTGCGGCTGGCCACGTGGCACCAGCTGCTTGACGCGGGGCGGATGCAGGACGGCGAGCCGTATCTGGCGGGCACCGCACGGGACACCGTGGCGCGAGTATCCGCCGCCACCGCCCGCGCGGCGGGAGTCGGCGCCGGCGACAAGGTGACGGTGGCGACCGCGGCCGGCTCGGTGACCGTCCCTGTGGACGTGGTGCCGATGGCGGACGGCGTGGTGTGGCTTCCCACGAACAGCCCTGGCAGCGCGGTCCGGGCCGGCCTCGGCGCCGGCCACGGGAGCAGGGTGACCCTGAGGAGGGCGGAATGAGCGGGGTGCTCGCGGCGGAGCCGACGCTTGCCGACTTTTACACGGAGATCTGGTGGCTGGTGCTGCTCAAGGTCGGCATCGTCTTCGTGTTCCTGCTGCTCACCACAATCTTCATGATCTGGTTCGAGCGCCGGGTGATCGGCCGGATGCAGAACAGGCCTGGGCCCAACCGGGCCGGGCCATTCGGGCTGCTGCAGCCCATCGCGGATGCGCTCAAGCTGCCGCTGAAAGAGGACATCGTCCCCACCGGGGTGGACAAGCTCGTGTTCTTCGTCGCGCCGGTACTCGCGGCCGCGCCTGCGTTCGTCGGCTTCGCGATCATCCCGTGGGGCCCGATCGTGTCGATCTTCCACCACCAGACGCCGCTGCAGGTCGCCGACCTGCCGGTCGCCGTGCTGCTCGTGCTGGCGATGAGCTCGGTCGGCGTCTACGGCATCGTGCTGGCCGGGTGGGCCTCCCGCGGGCCGTACTCGCTGCTCGGCGCGCTGCGCTCGACCGCGCAGGTGATCAGCTACGAGATCGCGATGGGCCTGTCGTTCGTCGCGGTATTCCTTTACGCGGGATCGCTGGACACCGACGCGATCGTCTCGGCCCAGCAGCACTACTGGTACGCGTGGCTGCTGCCGGTATCGTTCGTCATCTACCTGGCCACGATGGTCGGCGAGACCAACCGGGTGCCGTTCGACCTCCCCGAAGGCGAGGGCGAGATCGTGGCCGGCCACATGACCGAGTACTCGTCGATGAAGTTCGCCATGTTCTTCCTCGCCGAGTACATCAACATGACCACGGTCTCGGCGGTGGCCGTCACGCTGTTCCTCGGCGGCTGGCGTGCCCCCTGGCCGCTTTCGCTGTGGTCCGGCGCGAACAACGGCTGGTGGCCCGTGCTGTGGTTCGTGATCAAGGTGTTCATCCTGCTGTTCTGCTACGTCTGGCTCCGCGGCACGCTGCCGAGGACGCGCTATGACCAGCTGATGGCGCTCGGGTGGAAGATCCTCATCCCGCTGTCCATCGTCTGGATCCTGCTGATCGCGACGATCCGGGCCTGGCGCAACGACAGCCACTCCCCGGCGGTCTACGGCGTCGCCGGCCTGGTGCTCGTGCTGATCCTGGTGCTCGTCACGTTCTGGGACACCGCGGCGCAGCGCCACGCCGCGGAGCTGGCGCCAGATCAGCCGGACGCCGAGTACGAGTACGAGTACGAGTACGAAGACGAGGAAGAGGACGAGGCCGCAGCCGGCCCGGCGCGGCGCTTCCCCGTGCCGCCGCTCGACCTGCCGCACTACCACGGGCTCGCGGGGGCTGCGGAGAATGGGCAGGCGGTCCCGCAAGGCACGCGCGCCGTTAAGGCGCAGCCGGGGGGTTCCGGGGGGTCGTCCCCCCGGGGAGATAGAGAGGTGACCGGTGCTTGACTTCCTCAACCCCGTCAAGGGGTTCGGAGTCACCTTCCGCGAGATGTTCAGGAAGGTCGACACCGTGATGTACCCGGAGGACAAGCGGCCCACCGCGCCGCGGTTCCACGGTCATCACCAGCTCAACCGCTGGCCGGACGGGCTGGAGAAGTGCATCGGCTGCGAGCTGTGCGCGTGGGCCTGCCCGGCCGACGCCATCTACGTCGAGGGCGCGGACAACACCGAGGAAGAGCGGTACTCGCCGGGCGAGCGCTACGGTCGCGTCTACCAGATCAACTATCTGCGCTGCATCTTGTGCGGGCTGTGCATCGAGGCCTGCCCGACCAGGGCGCTGACCATGACCAACGAGTACGAGCTGGCCGATGACAGCCGGGAGAGCCTGATCTGGACCAAGGAGCAGCTGGTCGTGCCGCTGGCGCCGGGCATGGAGGCACCGCCGCACCCGATGCGGCTCGGTAACGACGAGAAGGACTACTACCGCCTCGGCGCGGCGGGCGTGACCGACGGACCGCGTGCGCCCGGGATGGCCGGGCCGGGCGGGCCGTCGGGCCCGGCGGTGTTCGCCGAGTCTGCGGACGCCTCGCTGTCCTGGGCCCCGCCGGAGGTCCGCGAGGCGGACCAGCCGGGCTGGGAGGAGGGCCGATGACACACGTCCTCGCGGCAGGCACCGACACCGACGCCATCGCGCGGGAAACCGTGTTCTGGATTCTCGCCGTCGCCTCCGTGTGCGCCGCGCTGGCGATGATCCTGGTCAGGCGGGCGGTGCACTGCGCCCTGATGCTGGCCGTCGTGATGCTCTCGCTGGCCACGATGTACGCGATGCAGGGCGCGCCGTTCCTGGCGTTCGTCCAGATCATCGTGTACACCGGCGCGGTCCTCATGCTGTTCCTGTTCGTCATCATGCTCATCGGCATCAGCTCGTCGGACTCGATCGTGGAAACGATCAAGGGCCAGCGGCTGGCCGCGGGCCTGCTCGCGATCGGCCTGCTCATCCTGCTCGCCCTCGGCATCGGTCACGCCGCCATCGGGCCCGCGGTCCCGCAGGGCACGGCGAACGGGGCCGGCAACCTGACCGGGCTCGCCACGCTGATCTTCACCACCTACGTGTTCCCGTTCGAGGCCACCGGCGCGCTGCTGATCACCGCGGCGCTGGGCGCCATGGTGCTGGCTCACCGCGAGCGCGCCGCGCCCAGGCCCACGCAGCGGGAGCTGGCCGCCAGGCGGCTGGCCAGCGGGCAGCTGGCGCCCGACCCGCCGCC
>JASHPP010000535.1 GCA_030038035.1 Trebonia sp. | reverse complement strand
GGCATGGCCGTCAACACGATCGCCCCGGCCTTCCGCGCAGGCTGCACCGTGGTGCTCAAGCCGTCGCCGTTCACCCCGGTGGTGACGGTGCGGATGGGCGAGGTCCTGCGCGAGCTTGTCCCCGCCGGGGTGCTCAACATCGTCTCCGGCGGCAACGAACTCGGCCAGTGGATGACCGGGCACCCGGTCCCCCGCGGTATCTCCTTCACCGGATCGATCGCCACGGGGAAGAAGGTGAACGTGGCGGCCGCGGCCGACCTCAAGCGGGTCCTACTGGAGCTGGGCGGCAACGACGCGGCCATCGTGCTCGACGACGCCGACCCGGCCGACGTGGCCGACAAGCTGTTCTGGCCGGCGTTCCGCAACTCGGGGCAGATCTGCATGGCCGTCAAGCGGGTCTTCGTGCCCGAGGAGATGGAGCAGCAGGTCGTCGAGGCGCTGGCCGCCAAGGCACGCTCGGTGAAGGTCGGCGACGGCCTCGATGAGGGCACCGAACTCGGCCCGATCAACAACAAGCCTCAGTTCGAGCGGGTCAAGGGCCTTGTGGCCGAGGCGATCGAGCACGGCGCGGTGGCGGTCGCCGGCGGGCACCCGATCGAGGGGGACGGCTACTTCTTCGAGCCGACGATCCTCGCCGGCGTGGCCGAGGGCACCCGGATCGTCGATGAGGAGCAGTTCGGGCCGGCCCTGCCGGTCCTCACCTACCGCACTGTCCCCGAGGCCATCGCCCGGGCCAATGCCACCAACTACGGGCTCGGCGCCTCGGTGTGGTCGTCGGACCCGCTGCGGGCGGCGGAGGTCGCCGAGAAGCTCGAGGCCGGCACGGTATGGGTCAACACCTACATGCAGCTCACCCATGACGCTCCGTTCACGGGCATGAAGTGGAGCGGGCTCGGCTCCGAGATGGGCCTGTGGAGCATCTACGCCTACACCGATCCCCAGACCGTCTTCCGGACCCGGGCCCAGGTCATCAGGAAAGGCACGGGCGAGGCCGACCCTCGGTAGGAACCCGCCGGCGCTCCAGCCCGTTTTAGAGTTTGTCGTCAGCAGGAGGTCGCGGCGTGACGCTGGTGTTGATCGGCCTGGTCGGCGGGATCATTACGGGCCTGTCCCCGTGTGTCCTGCCAGTCCTTCCCGTCGTCTTCCTCGGCGGCGGCAGCGCGGGGCCGGACACGGCGTCAGTGAGGCGGCGGCCCTATCTCGTCGTCCTCGGCCTGACGCTGAGCTTCGCGGTCTTCACCCTCTTCGGCAGCCTTGTTCTCGCCAGCCTGCACCTGCCGGAAGATGCCATCCGCTGGCTGGGCCTCGCCCTGCTGGTGCTGGTCGGGCTCGGGCTGCTTATACCACCGCTCGGCCACCTGATCGAGCGGCCGTTCTACCGGTCCCCCCAGCGCGCCCTCGGCTCCGGGCGGAGCGGCTTCCTGCTCGGTATTGCCCTCGGCGCGGTCTTCGTGCCGTGCGCGGGACCGGTCCTAGCGGCCATCATCGTGGCGGGCGCGACCGGTCACATCGGGCTCCGCACGATCGGCCTCACGCTGGGCTTCGCCGTCGGCACCGCGATCCCGCTGCTCGCCTTCGCGCTGGCGGGCCGCGGCATTTCCCAGCGGCTGGGCGCTTTCCGGCGGCATCAGGGTGCGTTCCGGGCGGTCAGCGGCGTCGTGGTCATCGCCCTGGCGGTCGCGCTGACGTTCAACCTCTCCGACATCGTTCAGCGCGACATCCCGAACTACACCCAAGCCGTCGGCAACTCCCTGGAAAAGGGAGCCGCGGCCGTACCCAAGGACGCCGGCGTGTCACTGCTGACCTGCCAGCAGGCCGCCTACTACGGCAGCTCCGGTCTTGAGGAGTGCGGCGCGGCGCCCAACTTCGAGGGCATCCAGCAGTGGTTCAACACCCCCGGCGGCAAGCCGCTGAGCATAGCCTCGCTCCGGGGCAAGGTGGTCATAGTCGACTTCTGGGCCTACTCCTGCATCAACTGCCAGCGCGAGCTTCCGCACGTCGAGGCGTGGGCGAAGGACTACGCGGACAACGGCCTCGTGGTCGTCGGCGTGCAGACACCTGAGTACGCCTTCGAGCATGTGCCCTCCAACGTCGAGGCAGGCATCCGCCGGCTCGGCCTCACCTTCCCGGTCGCGCTCGACAACTCCTACGACACATGGAACGCGTATGACAATCAGTCCTGGCCGTCGACGTACCTCATCGACGCCACCGGCCAGATTCGGTACGTCTCCATCGGGGAAGGCGACTACACCCACGAGGAGCAGCTCATCCGCCAGTTGCTCGCCGCCGCCCGGCCCGGGCTCACCCTGCCGCCGCCGACCAACGTCCCCGACCTCACCCCCGATGACCCCGAGCAGTCACCCGAGACCTACCTCGGCGAGGACCGCGAACAGTTCTACGACGGCGCCGTCGCCTACACGAGCGGCCAGCACCGGTTCACGCCGCCCGCCGCCCTCCCCGCTAACTCGTTCTCCCTCGCAGGCACCTGGACCGTCGGGCAGGAGGCGATCACCGCCGGCCGCGACGCTGCGGTCACGCTTGCCTACCACGCCTCGTACGTCTACCTCGACGTAGGAGGCACCGGCACCCTGACCGTCTCCGGCAACGGCACCACCAAGGCGATCCGGGTCTCCGGCGCCCCCGACATCTACACCGTCGCGGCCAGCAAGTCCGCGCGAAACGGCACTGTGACTGTCAGGCTCTCGCCAGGGCTTGCGGCCTACTCGTTCACCTTCGGGTGAAAAGCCGGCCGCCTGCTGGGCGGGGAATGCGTGCCCGGCCTGGGTGCGCCGGGCGGGCAGCGGGATGATTTCCAGGCGCTCCTGGGTGAGACCGTAGGCATCGGCGATGAGGCGCAGTCGGCGAGCATGTCCTGGCGGCGGGCCAGCGCCGCTGTAAGGTTGTGCCGTCCGTCGCGCGGGCGCAGACACCCGCGGCCAGCGGCCGCGCGGCGATCCGGACTCCCGCAGGATGCCCGGCTAGGGAGATGACCAGATGAGTGGGGCGCCGGAGAGCATCTCAGACGTGCTCCGTGCCCTGACCGTGTTCCCGGCCGAGCTGCCGGCATTCGACACCCAGTCGGCGCCAGGCGATCCGGTCACCCTGTTCCTCACGTGGCTCAGGGACGCTATCAGGGACCAGGTCCCTGGGCCGCACGCCATGACCCTGGCCACCGCCGATAGCACCGGCCGCGTCTCATCCCGGGTGCTGCTCTGCAGGGACGTCGACGAGGCCGGCTGCTGGTACTTCGCTTCCAGCGCGGGCAGCAGGAAGGGAAGGGAACTGGCGGCCAGCCCGCGTGCCGCCCTGTCGTTCTACTGGCCCCAGCAGGGTCGCCAGATCCGCATCCGCGGCACGGCCGCGCCCGTGCCGAGCCAGGACAGCGCTGCGGACTTCCTGGCCCGCTCGCCGGCCTCCCGTGCCGAGGCGCTGACCGGCCGCCAGTCCGAACCGCTGGACGACCTGGCCGAGCTCGACGAAGCCCTCCGCCGCGCCCAGGCCGAAATCGCTGTCAACCCCGGGCTGATCGCCCCCGACTGGACCCTGTACGCCCTGTCGGCCGACGACGTCGAGTTCTGGCAAGCCGATCACCAGCGCCGCCACATCCGCCTGCAGTACCAACGCGGCGCAGGGGCGTGGACCCGCCACTTGCTCTGGCCCTGAACTCAGGGACACCGGAGGTCGACGCGGTGGCGTCGGCCAGCAGTCCAAGGGCATGCTCCTTCTTGACGTCCTTCCGCTGCCGGCACCGCGTTCTCGTGGCGCAGAACCAGCAACTCGGCCTCCTTAAACAGGTCGCGGCGAAGCCGGCGCGGCCCATGATGAATACGGCGCCCGTCGGCGAGGAGCGTGCTCACGGCTAAGTCGCACTGCGGGCTGATGAGCCCCGCTATTCACGCTGTGATCTCCCCGAGATACGCACTGCCATCGATCGCGGCCGGAACACGGAATGCGACAGATGCCTCTGACCTGGCATTTTACCCCCCCTAAGGGGTTTCCGTCCCCCAGTAGGTAGCCGTTCCTATCCGACGGTTACCCACGTGGCCTATATTGCTGCTGAGCGAGGGAACAGGCTGGAACTTCTCCCACCGGGAGAAATGCTTCATTAGTTGCTTAGTTCCGTTGCTGGAGGCTGGTGTGGTCCACAAGGATCAGGGACCTGGACCTGACCCCTCCATATCATTTCCTTTTAATTTTACTCGAATTCTACTTTCAGGCCTTTCGTTCGTGCCCAGTCTGACAAGAGAGAGAGTTCCCACATGACCTACGTCATTGCGCTGCCCTGCGTCGACCTGCTCGACAAGACCTGCATCGACGAGTGCCCCGTCGACTGCATCTACGAGGGCGAGCGCATGCTCTACATTCACCCGGACGAGTGCGTGGACTGCGGCGCGTGCGAGCCGGTCTGCCCAGTCCAGGCGATCTCTTTCGAGGCTGACGTTCCCCCCCAGTGGAGGCGCTTCTACTCGGTCAACGTCGAATTCTTCGCGGATCTCGGCTCACCGGGTGGCGCGTCGCGGGTCGGCAAGATCCGCAAGGATCACCCGCTCGTGGCCTCGCTGCCGCCCCAGCGATAGGACACCCGATTCTCGCCGCAAGGCTGACCGGTTCCCTGGGACCGCGCACAGGAAGGTGGGCTGATGAAGCCTCTCGAGTATGAGGTGCAGAGGGGCCGGAAGTCCCGGGACACAACGAGCGTCCCCAGGACCGCCGGACGCGAGTCCCCCCCTGCCACCGACCCGCGCGTGCGACCGGGCGGCGGGCCCCCCGGCCGGCGTCCGGGGCCGCGGGATCCGGCACGTCAGGACTACCCCGGCCAGACCGCACTGCCGCGGCAGGGAATACCTGGGGGATCGGCCCACCCGTCCGGCCCGATGCCGGCCATGCCCTGGCGATCGGGCCACCCGTCCGGCCCCATCCCGGCCATGCCGGGGGGATCGGCCCATCCGTCGGGCCCGATGCCGGCCGTGCCCGGGGGATCCGCCCACCCGTCCGGCCCGATGCCGGCCGTGCCCCCCCGCGCAGCGGGCAGACCGCAACGCGGGCCCGCGCGGCCAACCAGTGCAGCGAACCCGTCCGCCCAGCCCTACGGCGGTAGCGGCTACGGAGGGGACGACCGTGCCTACGGCGACGCCGGCCGAGGCGGCTACACCAACGGCTATGGCGGGAGCGACCGCGGCTACACCAACGGCTATGGCGGCAATGGCCGTGGCTACAGCAACGGGAACGGCCACGGGAGGAACGAGCTCGGCTACAGCAACACCTACGACGGGAACGACCCCGGCTACGGCAACGGCCATGACGGCCGTGGCGATTACGCCAGCGGCTACGTCAGCAACGGCCGCGGCTACGGCAACGGCAGCGGCTACGGCAACGGCAACGGCAGCGACGACCGCGGCTACGGCGGCCGCGGCACCGGCCCTTACGGCACCGGAGCGCGCCCCAGCGGCAGGCGGCCGGAGGTCATTGTCGCCGACGCCCCCAGGCCCGGATGGGAGCAGGCCGGCAGCAGGGGAGCCCGCAGTGCGGAAAGGGCGCCAGCGAGACGGGATGGGCAAGGCCTGCAGGGTTATCCCCCCCGCCGGGGGGCCATGGAGCCACGGAACGGGGATTCGCTCTCCATGGCGGCCAGGATCTTGTCGGTTGCTGACAACGAGGCCGCCGCGATAACGCAGCAGGCCTCCTTCCGGGCCGCGATGGTCACACGGCAAGTTGCCCACGAAGCTACGGAAATACGGGAAGCTGCCGAGCTAGAAGCCGACCAGATCAGGCAGCAGGCGGCTGTGCAGGCTGCCGCGGTGCGCGAGGCGGCTGAAATCGAAGCTGCCGAAGTGCGCGCGGCGGTCATGTCGATGCAGACCGAGCTCAATGAGTTCGCCGCGCGCATCTCGAGCACTCTCCCCAGCCCGGCTCTGCCACGGACACCGCCGGCCGAGCGGCCGGCGGTGGGCCCGGCGGTAAGCCCGTCCGCGCGACCGAAGACAGGGCCGGATCCGGTGCCCGCGGAAAAGCCGATCGAGAGACCCGTGGCACGGCCAGCAGAGAGACCCGTGGCACGGCCAGCGGGGAGGCCCGCGGCACAGCCAGCCGGGAAGCCCGGAGCACGGTCGGCCAAGAGGCCCGCGTCCGGGCAGGGTCGGCAGGCTTCCGCCTTTCGCTTCGCCGTGATCGCGACATCTGGCCTGTTCCTGGTGGCCGTCGTCGCGGGCGTCACGGAGATACATCTGCACGGATTCGACTTCTTCGTCTTCCGGGCGGTCGGGGTCGGTGAGACAGGGGCTGGCGGCCTTCAAGAAGATCAGGGCCCGGGCCAGCCGGACGCACCCAAGCCAACGCCCAGCCACGTCAAGGTACAGCCGCGCCCGCACCACACGGTCGTCACCGTACACAAGGGTCAATAGCAAGCAGCGGGGACAGGAAGGAGAAGTCACGATGGCCAGGAGCCCTGTCGGAAGAAGGACAGGCGGAGAGTTCGCGTCGTATAACTACCAACCGGCCCCATATGGCGGCCCAGCGACCTACGAGCCAGATCTATCCCCTGCCGATGCCATAGGCACACGCAGGGAGGTGGCGAAGCCGGCGGATGACCATCAGCCGCAGCAGCGGGCGGATAAGAGCCGTCTGGACGAGTGGATGGAGGTGACTTTCAAGTTCGGCGGCTCGCGGATCAAGCGGAAGGCGGTCGCGCTCATCCTGCTCGGCATCCCCGCGGTGGCCCCGCTGTTCTTCATGCTGCCCGCGCTGGTCACGCTGAACAACAACACCTTCTCGGTCTCGGTCGACGACACCCTGGGCACCGGCGCCGAGCTGTGCCTGTTCTTGTGCCTGCTCGTCACTCCGCTGGTCACGCTGACCGGGCAGCGCTGGTTCGTCGGGCTGCGCCGCTGGTACGGGATCATGATGGCGTGCTGCGGCATCGGGGACGCGACCGCCGCGGGGATCACCGATACCTTCGCCGGGGGCGTGTTCGGCCGGCTGGCCGGGCACGTTTTCGAGCTCGTGGGGTTCACCATGGTGCTGCTGGTCATCCCGCTGCTGCTGACCGGCAACCCGTGGGCGCAGCGCAAGCTCGGCAAGTACTGGAAGCGGCTGCACTGGCTCACGTATGTCATCTGGGGGCTGCTCGCCTTCCACCTGATGCTGCTGGAGGGACTGGGGTTCCAGAGCGGGTCCAACGGCTCCGGCTTCCCCGGTGACGGCGACCCGATCTTCCACCAGCGGTTCTACCAGTACTCGGCGTGCAGCCTGTTCCTGCTCACCCTGCGGCTGCCGCCGGTCAAGCGGTGGATCGCCGCCCGGCAGAAAGAAGGCCGGAACTGGCTGGTCTGGGTCACCATCGGGCCGATCTTCGCGCTGTTCATATTCGCCTTCATCTTCATCATCAATGAGGAGGTCTTCAAGGGAATCGACTCCTTCCGCGAGACCCCCAGCGCCGAATAACGCGACGACCGCCTTCCGCGAAGGGATCCGATGAGCCACACCTACGCCGCACCCGGCCGGGACGACACCGCGGCCGGCCGGGTCATCTTGATGATCATCTCCCCGCTGGCCGCGATCTTGGTGATCGCCGGCCTGATCTACGCCACCGGCGCCGCCGGCCGGCACGCCGCCGCCGCCCTTGCCGCCGGCTGCGAGCCCGCCCTGTTCATCTCCGGCCTGCCGTGCACCACCCAGCAGATGCTGGTCAGCCAGTACGACGGGCTCGTCAACCCGGCCGCCAGGCTGCTGGAAGCCGACACGGCCGCCTACACCGCCAGCGAAGGGCACAACCTGATTGCGGCCGAGGCGGCCCTGACCGCCGAGGTGGCGACCGAGCAGGCGTTCGACACCAGCCTGGCCGCGGTCACCTTCACCCCCCAGAACAGGGCCAGGGCGCTGGCGCTGATCACCAGCGCCGCCTCCAACGGCACCGCCGTGCCCATCGCCGCGGTCACCTTCACCCCCCAGCTCACCGTGATAGCCAACGCCGTGATCCGCGCCGACCAGGCCCTCGCTACCCTCACCGCCCAGCAGGCCCGCGCAGCCACCCTCACCCGGATGCGGTCATACAACCGCCGGGTGAACCTCGCCGCCACCGCCGTTCAGACCGAACTGACGCTCCTCCGCAAGGCAATTGAGGCGCCGCTTTCGGACGGCTGAGCCGTCCCTGGCCGCGTGGCCGCTCAGCCGGGAGCTTCGGCGCGCTCGGCTAGCGCGTTCCAGAACATTGCCTGGTAGGCGGTCAGCAGTCGCGCATAGCCAAGCGCGTGGACCGGTTTGCGGCCCGCTTCCTGCGCTTCCCGCACCACGGACAGAGCAAGGTTCTCCAGGTGCGTCCCCGGGACGCCGAAGATGTCGAAGAACGCGGTGGCCCGCTCACCCGCTCCGGAAATCCTGAACGCAGGGTTCTCCCGAAGACCCTGCCCCATGGCGGCGAAGTTGTCACCCCATGTCCCGAGGCTCGCCGCCAGCGCGAGCGCGGCGTCTTCGGCCGAGGCGTTGAGCGACAGCCATGAGACATATGCCGGGTAGGCCTGGCAGCCGGCCAGCGGTTCGGACGAGCGCAGCTCAGCCCGGCGCGCCCCCGCGGCTTCCACGAAGAGGCCCAGCATGTCTGCCGCATGCCTGGAGGTTTCGGCTAGCTCCGCGAAGAACCTCCCGGCCGCGGTGTCCGTGAAACGCGCCGCAAGGTAAAGCAGGCTGCGCTGGTTGCTGGCCATGACGCGCGCCTGCTGGCCCGCGAACTCCACGAGCAGCCGCCTGGGGAGCACATCCCCGCTGGTGGCCAGCGCGATGAACTTGTTGTCCTCCTGGCCAGCCGCGATATCCCGGCGTATCGCGTTCAGCAGGGCGCGTGGCGTGTTCCGCAGGGGACGCGCGCTGCTCTGGATGTCGCTCGGGCGGACAGGCAACCGCCGCCCGGTGCGCCCGCGGCCAAGCCGGCCAAGCCCGCCAAGCCGGCCAAGCCCGCCAAGCCCGCCAAATCGGCCAAGCCGGCCAAGCCGCGCCTTCGCACCCAGCCACGCGGCCGCTGCGAGCCGCCAGACCCGTCCGGCCAGGGTAGCGACCCCGAACAGCATCCGCTGGACGCCGCCCGCCAGCACCCGCGCCGAACGCGCGACCGCTCGGCGGCCGAGGTAACCCGCGGCCGCCAGCACGCATACCGCCACGGCGGCAGCGAGAACGATTACCAGGCTCATCTGCCAACGCCCTCCTGAGCTGGCAAAGCCTTAACGGGCCCCGGCATGCAC